>NZ_CP090376.1:2700000-3000000 GCF_022836875.1 Flavobacterium enshiense | reverse complement strand
GCTCCTCTTTCGCCGTAAGCCAGATACGAAGGGATAAATAAAAGCAATTTGTCTCCAGTAGACATTTTTTCCATTCCTTCAATGAACCCCGGAATCAGACCTTCTTTTTTTCCATATTCAAAAGGAAAAGGACTATAGCCTCCTTGCTCATCTCTCATCTTGTCATATGTTCCGAATAATTCGGCCACATCTTTGTAGTTGGTATCAAAAAGCTCGCCATTTTCAAAATATCCTGCATAACTGAACAGTACATTGGTTCCCGGAGCTAATTTTGGCTGATTCCCTTTTGTAATAAAAACGTATTCCAATCCGGATTCAGTTTTAACGGCTTTTGTTCTTAAAGAAGCAAATTCGGCTAATTTATCCGTTTTGATTTTGGCTGTTTTTTCAGCAATTTTCTTCAGTTCAACTGCTTCTGTATCGTAATAGTTTTTGAAAACTTTCAAGGCATCGAAGGCAGAAGCTTCAGCTCCTTTTCGTATGATGGTTACTTTTGTGATTTCATCATTATTATCAATGGCAGCCACAACGTCCATTCCTTCGACTACCTTTCCGAAAATGGTATGAACGCCATCAAGGTGAGGTTGAGCAGAATGTGTTATGAAAAACTGACTTCCGTTGGTGTTCGGACCAGCGTTGGCCATCGATAAAATACCGCTGTTATCATGTTTTAATGTAGTGTCGATTTCATCTTTGAATTTATATCCCGGACCACCGTTTCCTGTTCCGTCAGGATCTCCTCCCTGAATCATGAAATCCGGAATTACACGGTGAAATGTTAACCCGTCATAAAAAGGCTTTCCCTTGTATTGAGCAGCCACAAATGGGTTTTTTCCTTCGGCCAGTGTTACGAAATTTGCAACAGTCACGGGAGCTTTCGTGTATTCCAGGGAAACAACGATATCTCCTTTGGGTGTTTCAATAGTGGCATATAAGCCGTCTTGTAAATTGTCGTGATTGTTTTTACAGGAAAATAATAGAGCGGTAAATAGTAAAAGAATACCGGTATATGTTTTTTTCATTACAATTGATAAATAGTATGTTTGGAAAATTAAGGTTTTACAGATCCTGGTCTAAAATCATTTAATGTTACGGTGCAGATGACAGGTTGGTTGGTTCCGATTTTTTCGTTATCACCATGATAGCCATAAGCCATGTGTGAAGGGAAAAGGAAAGTAACTTTTTCTCCTTTTTTCATCAGTTTGATACCATCGCGTAATCCCATCATAATATGTTGTTTGTCTACAACGTAATTCTGGGTTTGAAGCTCTTCCGCTGTATAGATAACATTGCCGGACAAATCCGTCACTTCGTAATCAAAAACGGCGATATCTCCTTTTTTAGGAGTCACGGTTGCAGTATCGCTTTTTACATTGTAATAATACCAATACCCTTTTGGTGAAGCGATATAATCATTAGCCGTATCTTTTTTGATGATGTTGGCAATTAAGGTTTCTTCGTTGTTTATAAGCTTCTTGTTTCGTTCGATAGACTCTTTAATAAAAGTCCCCGACGAATGCGAAACTGGTTTTCTGGCTTCCTGTTGCTGAGTGCAGCAGGCAAACAATAATCCGGAAAGCATAACTCCGTATATATGTATTTTTTTCATAATTCAATTTTTAAACTGACATTTTAAAAGTATGAGCCGCTTTTTAAGTAAGGACTGTTTCGTCAGTTGTTTTCTTTTCCGATGCTAAAATAGCAATAAATTGTTTTATCGTTTCTTCCATCGATAAATCGGATTTTCCTCCCGCAGCATTAATATGGCCGCCTCCGCTAAAATGATTTCTTGCAAATTGATTCACATCAAAGGCTCCTTGAGAACGGAACGATATTTTGATAAGGCCTTCTTCTTTGTTTTCGATAAAAATTGCGGTAAAGTCGAATCCTTTTAATGATAATCCGTAATTAACAATTCCTTCCGTATCGCCTTTTGCATAGCGAAACATGTCCAATTCTTCCTGACTCAATGTGATATATGACGTTTTGTACTCCGGTAAGAGTTTCATGTTTTGCAGAGCGCGACCTAATAATTGCAGGCGATTGTATGAGCTTGTGTCAAAAAGAAGGTTGTGTATTTTTGAATTCTCAACTCCTTTGTCAATCAAATCCGCTACAACGCGGTGTGTTGTGCTGGTAGTCAATGGAAAACGGAACGATCCCGAATCGGTAACAATACCGGTATAAATACAGGTGGCAACGGTTTTGTTTATCAGATTTTCTCCTCCTAACTGATGAATAAAGTGGTACACCATTTCGCAGGTAGAGCCATATCCGGTATCTGAAAATGTGAATTTGGAATAACTGTCCGGCGACTGATGATGGTCAATCATCACAAATGTTTTGTCCAGTTTCTCCAAACTAGCCTGCATGAAATCGCCAACGCGGTGCAGAGCATTGAAATCAAGTGTGAAAATAATATCCGCCTGATTTAATTTTTCAGTGCAATTTTCGGTGTTTTTTTCAAAAATCATGACTTTTTCAGCGTCAGGCATCCAGGCCAAAAAATTCGGGAACTCGTTAGGAGAGATTACCGAAACGTCATGTTTCTTTTGAGTCAGAAAATGATATAGTCCTAACGTAGAGCCCATTGCGTCTCCGTCAGGGTTTCGGTGAGGAATAATTGCTATTTTTTTAGGGGAAGCTAAAAGTTCTTTAAGTGCTTCAATTTCATTGGTTGTCATCATGTTGCGAAAATACATTTTTTCAGGATAATTTACATTACTTAAATCTTTCAAATTTTTAATTTTTCATTTTCACAGAAATAACTATTTTTGCACATGCAACACAATGTACTTATTTTAGATTTCGGATCGCAATACACTCAGCTTATTGCGCGTAGGGTTCGCGAATTAAACATATTCTGCGAAATTTTTCCTTTTAATCATTTCCCGGATGATTTGTCAAGTTATAAAGCGGTAATTCTATCAGGAAGTCCTTTTTCTGTTCGTGCAGAAGATGCGCCACATCCTGATTTATCCCAAATTCGTGGTAAAATGCCTTTGTTGGCAGTTTGTTACGGTGCTCAGTATCTGGCCCATTTCAGTGGTGGGGAAGTGGCGCCTTCAAACATTCGCGAATACGGTAGAGCTAATTTATCGTTTATTAAAGAGAACGAACTTTTCTTTGATAATGTAGATCTTCACAGTCAGGTTTGGATGAGTCACAGTGATACTATCAAGCAAATGCCGACAAACGGTGTTCGTTTAGCATCGACTAAAGATGTTGAAAATGCTGCATACCGTATCGATGGCGAGACTACTTATGCTATCCAGTTCCACCCGGAGGTTTATCATTCAACAGACGGAAAACAAATGTTGGAAAACTTCTTGGTTAAGATTGCTGAAGTGCCTCAGAACTTTACTCCAAATGCTTTCGTTGAAGAAATCGTAGCCGAAATGAAAGAGAAGATCAAGGACGATAAAGTAGTTCTTGGACTTTCAGGAGGAGTGGATTCAACGGTGGCTGCAGTTTTATTGAACAAAGCAGTTGGCACAAATCTATATTGTATTTTCGTAAATAACGGTTTATTGCGTAAGAATGAATTCGAGAACGTATTGAACCAATATAAAGGAATGGGCTTAAACGTTAAAGGAGTAGATGCCTCTGAACGATTTTTGTCTGAATTAGCCGGAGTGGAAGATCCGGAAACAAAAAGAAAAATCATTGGACGTGTGTTTATCGAAGTGTTTGACGACGAGGCACATCTTATCGAAGATGTAAAATGGTTGGCGCAGGGAACAATTTATCCGGACGTAATCGAATCGGTTTCGGTAAAAGGACCTTCTGCAACTATTAAATCGCATCACAACGTTGGTGGTTTGCCGGATTTCATGAAACTGAAAATTGCTGAACCTTTACGTATGTTGTTCAAAGACGAAGTGCGCAGAGTAGGAGCAACTTTAGGAATTGATCCGGAATTATTGGGAAGACATCCTTTCCCTGGACCGGGATTGTCAATCCGTATCTTAGGAGATATTACTCCGGAGAAAGTGAGAATTCTTCAGGAAGTGGATTATATTTTTACAGAAGGATTAAAAACCCACGGTTTATACAACAAAGTTTGGCAGGCAGGAGCAATCTTGTTGCCGGTAAACAGTGTTGGGGTAATGGGTGATGAGCGTACTTATGAAAAAGTGGTTGCCTTACGTGCTGTAGAATCTACAGACGGAATGACAGCTGACTGGGTACACTTACCGTATGACTTCTTAATGAAAATATCAAACGAGATTATCAATAAGGTAAAAGGGGTGAACAGAGTCGTATACGATATCAGTTCGAAACCGCCGGCCACGATTGAGTGGGAATAAAATAATTAAGAAAAATAGGAATTAAGTCGTTACAATCTATAACTTTGTGACGACTTGTTCGTTTTAAAAAATACCATATGAAGCACTTTTTTTTAGGATTGTCTACTGCTTTATTAGTTTCAGTTTCTGCTTTTTCGCAGACCAAAGAGCACAAAGTTGCCAAAGGTGAAACTGCCTATTCGATAGCCAAAAAATACAATGTGGCGCCGGAAGATATTTATAAATTAAATCCGAATGCCAAAAATGGTGTGAATGAAAATGCGGTGCTTTTAATTCCTGCAAAAGCAGGACAGGCGGCTAAAACTCCAATAAAAGAGACTCCAAAGTCAACAAGTAAAGAAACACCGAAGCCAACCGGTAAAGAAACACGTGTTTATCATGTGGTTGAAGCAAAAGAAACTGTCTTCAGTATCGCGAAGAAATATGATACTACAGTAGAATCGATTAATATAAACAATCCCGACATTGAAAAGGAAGGATTGAAATTAGGACAGTCGATAGTGGTTTTTACCACAAAAAAAGTAAATAAACCTGAAACTGTTAAACCAGTTGTAGCATTATCACCGAAATATCATACGGTAGAACCGAAGGAAACTAAATTCGGAATTGCTAAAAAGAATGGTTTGTCTGTTGAAGAACTTGAGACTTTAAATCCTGAAATAAAAGAAAATCTGGAAATCGGTCAAAAATTACGTCTTAACAAAAATACACCGGTTGTTGCAAAAGCTCCAGTAGTACAGCCTAAACAAATAGTACAGTATAATGATTATACCGTTCAGCCAAAAGAGACATTGTACAGTTTAACAAGAGGGGCAGGGATTAGCCAGGAACAATTGTTGGCAGTGAATCCTGAATTGGCTAACGGAGTTAAAACTGGTATGGTTATCAAAGTACCGTCTGGTGCCAAGTTCAACCAGATTGCTCCTAACAAACAGCAAATGGATATTTCAAAAACCATCAATAAGCAGGAAAGTAAAGAATTGGTTTTGTTGTTGCCGTTCCACATTGAAAAAATCGAAGCGGATTCTGTGAATTCAGTTACGGAAAGACTTAAAAAGGACAAGTTCCTGAACATGACACTGGATTTTTATGCCGGTGCTTTGATTGCGATCGATTCGGCTAAAACGCTTGGATTACCGCTTACGGTTAAAATTTTTGATTCGGAAGAGACTAAAAATTCATCTGCTATTGCATCAGTGATCAGCTCAAATGATTTTTCTAGAACCGATGCTGTTATTGGGCCGTTTTTCCAAAATCATGTGGAAACCACTGCTTCATTACTCGAAAAATACAATACTCCGGTAATTTCACCATTATCAAACGAAAGAGGAAAGCCTTTTTCCAATTTGTTTCAGGCGATGCCGAATGCGTTGGATGTGAAGCGTAAAATGTTCGATTTCATGATGGAGAAAAACGGGAATATTATCGCTGTTATCGATCCTAAAAAAGGAAGTGCAAAGCAATATATTACCGAAAATTACCCTTCGGTGAAAATTGCAGAAATCAATGATAAAGGTGTGCCGACTTTAGAGAATATCAAAAGTCTGATGGTTAAAGATCGAATCAATTATGTGATTCTTGAATCGGAAAAAACCGGAATGGTGTTGAGTACTTGCAATATATTGGTTAGTGCGACTTCTGAGTATCAGGTGCAACTGGTGACTTTGGAGAAAAATGAAACGCTTGATTTTGAAGAGATTCCGTTGAGTAAATTGACAAGGTTGAAATTGCTGTATCCGTCGGTATCAAGAGATAATGAAACACCACAGGCGGCTATTTTTGCAAAAGTGTTCAAAAAGAAAAATAATATCTTCCCTAATCGTTTTGCAACCAGAGGTTTTGATGTAACTTTTGATGTGATTTTGAGATTGTTCCAGGACGGTGGTTATAAAGAATCAGTAAACGAAAAAGCTTCTGAACAGATTGAAAGTAAGTTCAACTATGCAAACATCGAAGGAGGGTACTATAATAAAGGCGTTTATTTATTATATTACGACGAAGATTTAACTTTAAAAGAAGCGAAATAATGGCAACTTCAAAAGTAACGTACCTTGGCGATTTGAGAACGTCGTCTGTACATTTACAATCCGGGAATACAATTATTACTGATGCTCCAACGGATAATAACGGTAAAGGAGAGGCTTTTTCTCCGACGGATTCCGTAGCGAACGCATTGGCTACTTGTATGTTTACTGTAATGGGAATCAAAGCCCGTGATTTGGAAGTTGATTTTTCCGGGTCGACTGCCGAGGTAACCAAAATAATGGCGGCCGATCCAAGACGAATTATTGAAATTCAAATTACCTTTCAAATGAATGTTGCTGCCGATGATAAAACCAGTACCATTCTTGAAAAAACAGCGATGACATGTCCGGTTCTTTTTAGTTTGCATCCGGATATTAAAAAGGAAGTTGTTTTTAATTGGAAGTAATAAAGTGGACAGTCAACAAAAACTTTTAATAAAACTCGCACATACAAAAATGCCCTTCGGAAAATACGAAGGGTATTTTCTTATTGACCTGCCCGAATATTATGTGGTTTGGTATCAGAATAAAGGTTTTCCAAAAGGACAACTTGGCGAACAGTTGCAATTGGTTTATGAGCTCAAACTAAACGGGTTGGAAGAACTCGTGAGAAACATCCGCAGAAACTTTCCGAAACCAAAATAGACGTTTTAATTTGTTAGAGATACTTAGGTAGTTAGATTCGTTAAAATACGTTAATGTTTTAGGTTTTATATACTGTGAATTTTTAAAGAATTCAGATTTTTCGAAGCCTAAGAATGTCTAATAAGCCTAAATGTTTAACAGGAATAGTTAATTATTCGTTATTTTCTAAAAATCTGAGAATTCAACAATTCAAAAATCGAATTATAATCGTATTTTTGCCAGGTTTTTTTAAACAACAACACAACACACAATAAACAATACACAATGAATCAGACGAAGTATATTTTTGTTACAGGGGGCGTAAGTTCTTCTTTAGGAAAAGGGATTATTGCGGCTTCTTTAGCAAAATTATTGCAGGCAAGAGGGTACAGAACAACCATTCAGAAATTCGATCCGTATCTTAATGTGGATCCGGGAACTTTAAATCCATACGAACATGGTGAATGTTATGTAACAGATGACGGAGCTGAAACCGATTTGGATTTAGGGCATTACGAAAGATTTTTGAATGTTCCGACATCTCAGGCGAACAACGTAACCACCGGAAGAGTGTATCTTTCTGTGATTGAAAAAGAGCGTCGTGGAGAGTTTTTGGGTAAAACAGTTCAGGTAGTTCCTCACATCACCAATGAAATCAAGGAGCGTATGCAGTTGCTTGGTAAATCAGGTGATTATGACATTGTGATTACTGAAATTGGTGGAACTGTAGGTGATATTGAATCATTACCATATATAGAATCTGTACGTCAATTGGTATGGGAATTAGGTGAAAACAACGGAATAGTAATTCACTTAACGTTGGTACCTTACTTGGCAGCGGCTGGTGAGTTAAAAACAAAACCAACACAGCATTCCGTGAAAACGTTGATGGAAAGCGGAATTAAAGCCGATATCCTTGTTTGTCGTACAGAGCATGAATTATCACAGGACTTGCGTCAGAAATTAGCGTTGTTTTGTAATGTGAAGAAAGAAGCGGTTATTCAGTCAATCGATGCATCAACTATTTATGATGTTCCAAATCTTATGTTGGAAGAAGGATTGGATAAAGTTGCATTAAAAAAACTGGATTTACCGGAGAAAAATTTACCGGATTTATTGAACTGGAATGAGTTTCTGCATAAACTGAAAAACCCTAAACACGAAGTAAATATCGGTTTGGTTGGTAAATATGTGGAACTACAGGATTCATACAAATCTATTTTGGAAGCCTTTATCCACGCAGGTGCGACAAATGAAACCAAAGTAAACGTGGTAAGTATCCATTCAGAATACCTGGATGCTAAAACAGCGGAAAGTCAATTGAAAGGTTTGGACGGTATTTTGGTTGCTCCTGGGTTTGGTGGTCGCGGAATAGAAGGTAAAATCGAAACAGTTCGCTATGCAAGGGAAAACAAAATTCCGTTCTTAGGAATCTGTTTGGGAATGCAAATGGCTGTAATTGAATATTCAAGAAATGTTTTAGGATTTAAAGATGCGAACTCGACAGAGATGAACGAAAGTACAGCTCATCCGGTAATCAGCATCATGGAAGAGCAGAAAAACATTACCGATAAAGGTGGAACTATGCGTTTAGGTGCTTGGAAATGTCAATTGAAAGAAAATACATTAGCGCACAGAATCTACGGTAAAACCGATATTTTAGAGCGTCACCGTCATCGTTATGAATTCAACGGAGAATATCTGAACGAACTTGAAGCAGCCGGTCTGAAAGCAACAGGAGTTAATCCGGATACCGGTTTGGTAGAGATTGTTGAGTTAGAAAACCATCCGTTCTTCATCGGTGTACAATACCATCCGGAATATAAGAGTACAGTAGCAAATCCACATCCGTTGTTCGTAAACTTTGTGGCTGCTGCAGTTAAAAATAAAGTTGGTTGCTAAAAACAAGGAATTAAGACTTGTTCAGTAACGAATTATAAAAATTTTAGACTAACGAATCGCTTACTGCTAAAAGCCTAACGCTTAAAGCTAAATTAAAAATGGAAGAAAAAAAATTAGATGTTAAAACCATCTTTGGATTTGTGTTAATTGCCGGTTTAATGATTTGGATGATGTACAATAACATCTCCGATGAGAAAAAATCAATGGCAGAAGATGCCAAAAAAGCAACAACCGAAAAGGCAGAAAAAGCAAAAGAGCAAACCGTTGCTGCAGTAATTAGTGATTCGACTCAAACCGATTCCCTGAAAATAAAAGCATTACAGGGATCTTTAGGGGCTTTCGCTTATTCGGCATCATTACCTTCAGCAAAAGAAAATGTTACCGAACTGAAAAACGAAGTCTTAACCCTAAAAATAGCCAATAAAGGTGGTTATATCGTTGAAGTTAAGGTAAATGGTTTCGAGCAATTTGAAAAAGGTTCTGAAAAACCGGTTGAGATTATCAAAAACAATAATGCCAACCTTAATCTTCAGTTGCAGACCAAAGACAATCGTGTTTTAAATACCAAAGATTTATATTTCGAACCTACTCTGACAAAAGAAGGGGAGAATCAGGTGGTAACCATGCGTTTAAAAGCGGGAGCCAACCAATTCTTAGAGTATCGTTATGTGTTGAAACCAAAGGAATATATGATGGATTTTTCCATTCGTACCCAAGGCTTAAACAATGTAATCAATACTTCAAAACCGCTTGATTTAGACTGGCAGTTGAAAGCGTATCGTAATGAGAAAAGTGTAACGTATGAAAACCGATATACTGAAATCGTTTATGAATACGAAGACGGAAAGGACAACTATTTAAGTGCAGCAAGTAAATTGGATGAAACTACTGCAGAAAACTTAACATATGTGGCTTTCAAACAGGATTTGTTCACTTCCATTTTATTGACAGAAACTCCAATTAAAGAAGCGCAGTTAAAATCGGAAAACCTTGTTAATGATGAGGAAAAAGACACAGTTTATACTAAAAATTTCTCGGCTAAATTACCGTTGGAATTTAAAAACGGAGAGTTAAACTATGCCATGAACTGGTACTACGGACCGGCAGATTACAAGATTCTGAATTCTTACGATAAAAACCTTGACGAAGTAATGCCTTTGGGCTGGGGAATTTTCGGCTGGATTAACCGTTATGTTTTCATTCCCGCTTACGGATTCTTGAGTGGGTTCCTACCTCATGGAATTGCCATTGTGATTTTTACCATGTTGGTTCGTTTGGTAATGTCTCCGGTAACGTATAAGTCTTACCTGTCTCAGGCAAAGATGAAAGTATTACGTCCGGAAATTGCTGAACTTAATGAGAAATTCGGTAAGGATCCGATGAAGAAACAACAGGAAACCATGAAATTGTATGGTAAGGCAGGTGTGAATCCTATGGCAGGATGTTTACCGGCACTTATGCAGATTCCTGTGTTCTACGCCTTATTCCAGTTCTTCCCGTCTATGTTCGATTTACGTCAGAAGAGTTTCCTTTGGGCAGATGACTTATCGTCTTATGATTCGATTTTAGAATTGCCTTTCAATATTCCGTTCTACGGAAGTCACGTAAGTTTGTTTCCGATTTTGGCTTCGATTGCTATTTTCTTCTATATGAAAATGACAACAGGAGATCAGCAAATGTCGGCTCCACAACAGGAAGGTATGCCTGATATGGGTAAAATTATGAAAGTGATGCTTTACGTTTCACCAATCATGATGTTGTTCTTCTTTAACAATTATGCATCCGGATTAAGTTTGTATTACTTTATTTCAAACACCATTACTATCGGTATCATGTTAGTGATTAAAAACTACATTGTAGACGAGAAGAAAATCCATGCTAAAATTCAGGAGAATAAAACGAAAGACAAACCGCAAAGCAAGTTCCAAAAGAAAATGCAGGAAATGATGGAGCAGGCGGAAGCTCAGAAAAAAGCCAAAAAATAATTTAATTTAGTTATAATCCAAAAGCCCTGTTTTTAGAAAGTTTGTACTCATAAAATCAGGGCTTTTTTAATTATTAAATAATGAAAATAGCAATTGTCGGTTATGGAAACATGGGGAAGACCTATGCGGGCAGTTTCATTAATTCCCGATTTATTAAAGCAGAAGATATCATCGTTGTGGATAGATCTTTCCCCGGGGATAATGAAACTTTCGGTATTCCTGTTGCTAATTTCACAACTGAAATAAATGATGCTTTTTCGGAAACGGATATAGTTATTTTGGCGGTAAAACCACAGGATTTTATGTCGGTTTCTGAAAAACTGAAATCGAAACTGACTGACAGCCAGATAGTCCTTTCAATAATGGCTGGGGTAACAATCGGTACCATTCAAAAGATGACAGATTCGTCTAAAGTGGTGCGTTCGATGCCGAATATTGTTTCGCAAATCGGAATGGGGATGACGGTTTTTTCGGCTTCTCCGGACATTGACCGCAAGGATTTATTTATCATCCAAAATCTACTGAATACAACCGGAAAGTCAATCTATGTAGATAATGAAAAACTTATAGATGCGGCTACAGCTGTATCAGGAAGCGGACCGGCTTATGTGTTTTATTTCATGAAATCGATGATTAAAGCGGCGGAGCAATTGGGGTTCAAGCCTTCGGAAGCGGAATTGTTGGTCAACCAGACTTTTATGGGATCCATAAATCTGAAAAATGCCAATTCTCTTTCCAACGAAGAATGGATTGCTAAGGTAGCTTCAAAAGGAGGGACAACGGAACGCGCTTTACAGGTTTTCGATGCTTCGGCTACAGAAGATATTATTGCAAAAGCGGTTATGGCTGCTAATGAACGTGCCCTTGAATTGGGTTTATAAAAGTTTTTTTGCTGCAATTCTGAAATTGGAATGTAAATTGTAGATGGGTTGCTGTTTTTTCAGAAGCACAAAAGCACAGGATTTGAATTATTGCTGAAAAACTTAATTTGATTACTTTTGAAATATTTTTCTCAAGTCTGAGTTTTTAGGACTAATGAGTTAAAAAATACTAATTAAAATTGTTTAACAAACAAATGATGAAAATAAAACAAAATTTAGGTTTAGTTTTTTTATTGACACTTTGGTGTTCGGTTTTTTATGGTCAGGATTTTAATAAAATGGACGAAAACGGAAAGCGCCACGGCCTATGGAAAGGTGTTTATGAAGATACCAAAAATCCGCGCTATGAAGGTACTTTTGAGCACGGAACTGAAGTAGGCGTTTTTAAATATTTTGATAATACAGTAAAATTGGTAGTAATCGCTACCCGTGATTTTTCTGCTAAGGATGGTTCGCATTACACTACTTTTTATAATCAGAAAGGATTCAAAGTAAGCGAAGGAAAAGTCGTTGGTAAAGATACTTACGTAGGCGAATGGAAATACTATCATTTGGATTCCAAAGAGATCATGACGCTTGAAAATTATGTTGATGGTAAGTTGAATGGTGTCCGCAAAGTTTATTTTCCGAATGGAAAGATCGCTGAGGAAGTAACTTACATGAATGGTAAGAAAGAAGGCAATTATAAAAAATATGCCGAAAACGGAGTACTACTTGAAGAGTCGAATTATAAAAATGACCAATATGAGGGTGTGGCTACTTTCCGACTTTCTGATAAGCAAATCACCGGGCAGGGAATGTTTAAAAACGGAAAGAAAGTTGGCAAGTGGAAGATACTTGAAAAAGGAAAACTAAAAACCGTTAACATGGACTTGCAGGGTAAGAAATTCGAAAAAAGAACTAAACCTGTAGAAGATTATCCGGGCAAATAAATTAAATCATAGAGTTGAAAATAATGAAACGTGTAGTTGTAGGACTTTCAGGTGGTGTAGATTCGAGTGTTGCTGCTTATCTTTTAAAAGAACAAGGATATGAGGTTATTGGGCTTTTCATGAAGAACTGGCATGATGATTCTGTGACCATTTCAAATGAATGTCCATGGTTGGAAGATAGCAATGATGCATTGTTGGTGGCGGAAAAATTAGGAATTCCGTTTCAGACTGTTGATTTGAGCGAGCAATACAAAGAAAAAATCGTTGATTATATGTTCAGCGAATATGAAAATGGGAGAACTCCAAATCCTGATGTGTTGTGTAACCGCGAAATCAAATTTGACGTTTTCATGAAAATTGCCCTGAGTCTGGGCGCCGATTATGTGGCAACCGGACATTATTGCCGTAAAGGTACAATCCAGGCTGAAGGAAAAGAAATTTTCCAGCTTTTGGAAGGCGTGGACGGCAATAAAGACCAGTCATATTTCCTTTGTCAATTATCACAGGAGCAATTGTCAAAAGCTTTATTTCCTATTGGTGAATTGACAAAACCTCAGGTTCGTGAAATTGCCGCGAAAATGGATTTGGTTACAGCAGAAAAGAAAGACTCTCAGGGATTGTGTTTCATCGGAAAAGTACGTTTGCCCGAGTTTTTGCAACAGCAATTACAGCCAAAAGAAGGATTGATTTATGAAGTTGGTGCAGACAGTCCGATTTATTCCGTTCAGAAACCGGAATTCAATTCACTGGAAGAAGAATTAGCATACGAATCTAAAAATATAGAATACAAACCAGAATATGGTAAGGTAGTCGGAAAGCATCAGGGAGCACATTATTTTACCATCGGACAACGAAAAGGATTGAATGTTGGCGGAACTAAAGAACCTCTGTTCATTATAGCTACCGATGTTAAAACGAATTCGATTTATACCGGTCAAAGCTCCAATCATCCCGGCTTATTTAAAAATGCATTGTTGGTTAAGACTCCGGAAATTCACTGGATTCGTGAAGATTTAGCATTAAAGGATGGCGAATCTATGGATATCATGGCCAGAATTCGTTACCGTCAGCCGCTGCAGGAAGCAAAATTATACAAATTTGAAAGAGGGATGTATGTGGTTTTCGAAGAACCGCAGTCAGCCATAACGGAAGGGCAATTTGTTTCATGGCATATTGAAGATGAACTAGTTGGTTCGGGAGTAATTTCATAAATTAGCATTTCCCAAAGAAGCAAACCATGAAAAAAATCAGCCTTTTTATTGTCCTGCTGTTATCGTTAAAGTCATTTTCTCAGGAAGATGCCTGGATTTATTTCATGGATAAACCCAACGCTCAGTCCTATATTGACAATCCGATCAATATGCTTTCTCAAAGGGCAATAAATCGTCGGATCACTCAAGGTATTGCTTTGAATGTTCAGGATGCCCCAATTCATCAGTCTTATATCGATCAAGTTGAAGCAGCTGCAGGAATAACAGTAAAGGCAAAGTCAAAATGGCAGAATGCTGTGCATGTAAGAGGTACTCAATCAAATATAGCCGCTCTTTCGGCATTGAGTTTTGTCAGTAGTATCAGGTATGCTAATCACTCGCTAAATCCGGGAGGACGAATAGCTTCAGTATCTAATCGGAATACACAGAAGATCAATAAGTTTATGGATACTCAGGTGAATTATAATTACGGATCATCTGCAACACAAGTTCAAATGCTCAATGCACATTGGTTACACCAACAGGATTACACCGGTGAAGGGAAAATCATTGCTGTTATGGATGCTGGTTTTCCAGGAGTAAATACTCAAGAGCCGTTTCGCCGTTTAAGAGATTATAATCTGATTTTAGGTGGATATGATTTTGTAAACAGAACCAATAATCCTTACACAGGTTTTCAGCACGGTACACAAGTATTGTCAAATATGGGCGGTTTTGTGGATAATCAATTGATTGGAACATCACCTAATGCAAAATATTATTTATTCATAACAGAGGATATGAATGATGAAAATCCGGTAGAAGAAAGTTATTGGGTAGAAGCATTGGAAATGGCGGATAGTCTTGGAGTTGACGTTGTGAATACTTCTTTGGGGTATTTTGAATATAGCAACCCGGCTTACAGTTATACTTATAATGATTTAAACGGTCAGAAGTCATTTGCTTCAAGAGCAGCCAATATCGCTTTCAGTAAAGGAATGATTTGTGTTACTTCTGCCGGAAACTCAGGAAATACATCAAATCCGTACATTGGGGTTCCAGCAGATGCGGCTACAAATTTAACTGTCGGCGCTGTAAATACTAATGAAGTTAAAACGGGTTTCAGTTCTATTGGACCTACATTTGACGGCAGAATAAAGCCAGACCTGATGGCTATGGGACTTAATGCGACAGTGGCAACGGAAAACGGAACTATTAGCTCAGGTTCCGGGACATCATTTGCCGGGCCGATTTTGGCGGGTGCAGTAACTTCGTTTTGGAGTGCGTTTCCGAATAAGACCAATGCCGAAATCATTCAGTTGGTGAAAGGATCTGCCGATCGCTTTTCAAATCCGAATAACGATTATGGTTATGGGATTCCCGATTTTCAATTGGCTTTTAATAATGCAATATCGGCTTCGCAATTTGAGGAGAAGAAGTTCATGCTTTATCCGAACCCGGCAAAAAATCAGATAATCGTAAGTTTTACCCCGTCAGTTAAAGATTCTGAGATTTCGCTGTACAATATTCTCGGGCAAACGGTGTTAAAGAAGAAAATAAAAGACAATCAGTCAATCGATATAGACAATTTAAACGCAGGAATTTATACTTATAAAATTACTCTTAATCAAAAAACGGAAACCGGTAAATTGATAAAGAAGTAATGCTCTAAAACAATGAACAGAATAACAGAACTTTTTAATATTAAGTATCCAATCGTCCAGGGAGGAATGATTTGGAACAGTGGTTATAAATTAGCCAGTGCCGTAAGTAATGCCGGCGGATTAGGATTGTTAGGTGCAGGCTCCATGTATCCGGAAGTGCTTCGCGAACATATTCAGAAATGCCAGAAAGCAACCGATAAGCCTTTTGGGGTAAACGTTCCGATGCTGTATCCGGATATTGAACTTATCATGAATATAATCGTGGAAGAAGGCGTGAAAATTGTCTTTACATCCGCAGGAAATCCAAAAACATGGACTTCTTTTTTGAAAGAGAGAGGAATTACTGTTGTTCATGTGGTAAGCAGTTCAAAGTTTGCCTTGAAAGCTCAGGAAGCTGGAGTGGATGCTGTTGTTGCCGAAGGATTTGAAGCTGGGGGACACAATGGAAGGGAAGAGACCACTACACTTACTTTAATCCCGATGGTAAAAGAAAATATCACAATTCCGCTAATTGCAGCAGGAGGAATTGCTACCGGAAGAGGTATGCTGGCGGCCATGGCATTAGGTGCAGACGGTGTTCAGGTCGGGAGTCGTTTTGCTGCTTCTTTTGAAAGTTCTTCGCACGATAATTTCAAACAGACCATTATTGATGTTGAAGAAGGAGGAACTCACTTGACATTGAAGGAATTAGCTCCGGTTCGTCTGGTTAAAAATAAGTTCTATCATGACGTTCAGGAATTATATGCAAAATGTCCAACAACAGATGAGTTAAAAGCATTGCTGGGACGAGCCAGAGCAAAACGAGGTATGTTTGAAGGCGATTTAGAAGAAGGCGAACTTGAAATCGGGCAAATATCCGGTTTAATCCACGATATCAAACCAGTAAAACAAATTGTGGACGATATGATGTCTGAATTTGAAATTGCCAGAAGCCAAGTAGCATCATTATTGTAAAATCTGAAAGAAAAAATATATGAAGTTTTTAAAAAATATCAGTTTAGTATTCCTTTTGTTTATCGGACTAAGTGCTTCGGCGCAATCTTACCGTTTTGAAACATCAGGAGTGAGTATGAGTGTTAAGAATTCCAAAGGACAATGGAGTAAGTATTCCGATTTTAAAGAGGCTAAAATAGTTGTTACTTTAGACACGAGTAAAGACCGAATCGTAGTGTATTCTGAAGTGGTTCAGTTGTATACCATCCTGGGTTATGATGATCCGAAAACCAATGAAGAAGGAAGTGTTGATACCTTTCAATGTGTGAATGTTGACGGCGAGAAATGTGTGTTGGCCATCCGTTCAATAAAAGGAAGTGATGTAAAACAATTGTATATCTATGAAGACAGCAGGGTTCTGATATACAACATGAAATACGTAAAATAAAATAATTAAAGTCCCGGTTTTTCGGGATTTTTTATGCCAAAAAAAGAAATATGAGAAGATTACTTCAGCTTGCAGCTTTAGGGTTAGTTTCAGTAGTGTCGGCACAGCAAAAACCAAAATTGGTTGTTGGAATCGTGGTCGATCAGATGAAAATGGAATATTTATATCGTTTTTCAGATGATTTTTCAGCGAACGGTTTCAAACGATTGATGAATAACGGCTATACGTTTCATAACATGCATTATAATTATATGCCAACGTATACCGCTCCGGGTCATGCATCTGTTTATACCGGGACCACGCCTGCAACTCACGGAATTGTCGGAAACGAATGGTTCAATAAAGGGGAAGGCAAAGTAGTGTATTGCACCGATGACGCTGCAGTAAAACTTGTCGGTAACGGAGTGGAGAGCGAGGGAAAGATGTCTCCTAAAAACCTTCAGGCGACGACTATTACTGATGAATTGCGATTGGCTACAAGCTTTAAAGGGAAAGTGATCGGTATGAGTCTGAAAGACCGCGGAGCCATTTTGCCAGCAGGTCATTTTGCTAATGGCGCATTTTGGTACAGTCAAACAGGAGCTTTTATTTCGAGTACGTTTTACGGCGAAAAGTTACCGGAATGGGTTATGCAATTCAACAATGAAAAAAACTTTCAGAAATATATAGATAAAGGTTGGGATCTATTGAAACCCAAAGCAACTTACAATGAGAGTTTGACGGATAACAATCCGTATGAAGGTTTGTTGTTTAAAAAAACGCCTTTTTTTCCATATAGTTTAAAAGAAATGTATGTCAATAATGATGCAGGAATATTGCGCTCAACGCCCTTCGGTAATGATTTGTTGGAAGAATTTGCTGAAAGAGCAATCGCTGGAGAAGGTTTGGGTAAAGATGATATCACTGATTTCCTGACAGTCAGTTTTTCATCAACTGATTATATCGGACATACACTCGGCCCGCGTTCCATAGAATTACAGGATACTTATCTGCGTCTGGATGAAACCATAGCTGAATTTCTGTCTTGCCTGGACAAAAATGTAGGGAAAGGTAATTATTTACTTTTCTTAACTGCAGATCATGCCGGAGCGGAAAATGTCAAATATCTAAAAGACAATAAGTACGATGTGGATAATATTCCTTGGAAGAATATCGAATCTGAATTGGGTGAGTTTTCAACAAAGGCATTCGGAGTTAATCTGCTTTTGGATTATTCGAATTACAACATTTTCTTTAATAAGGAACTTATTAAGTCAAAAGGATTGGAATTGTCTAAAGTGAAGCAGACATTTAGGGAGTATCTGTATGCGCAGAAATACATTAAGAAAGTATTTACCGAAGAAGAAATCCTAGCAGCATCCGGTAATGACTATTATTTGAATGCTGTTGCAAAAGGATATGATCCTGTGCAAAATGGGGAATTGGCTCTGTTGTTTAAACCGGCTTATGTCGAGTATACCACTACCGGAACAACACATGGCAGCCCGTACACTTATGATACTCATGTACCGGCAATTTTCTATGGTTGGGGAATTGAAAAAGGGGAGTCGCACGATAAAAAAGCGATAACGCAGATTGCACCGACTGTGGCTCAAAAACTCCACATACAGTTTCCAAACGGAACGGAAGCCGAGGTGCTTACTGAAGTATTGGAAGGAAGATAAAAAAAAGGCTGTTTTATTTTAAAACAGCCTTTTTTCATAGTTATAACAGAATGAATTTTGGTTTCAATTAGATTTCAACCTCAATCTGATTTCTTAAAATATCATCAAGCGTTTCGCGTTGACGGATTAAATGCGCTTTACCATCATTCCAAAGTACTTCCGCAGGTTTGAAACGTGAATTGTAGTTGGACGACATGGAGAAACAATAAGCTCCTGCATTTCTGAAACTTAAAATATCACCTTCTTTAATTTCAGTGATTTTTCTGTTGGTTGCAAAGGTATCAGTTTCACAGATATAACCTACTACCGAGTAGAAACGCTCTTTTCCTTTTGGATGTGAAATATTTTCAATATGATGTTCTGAACCATATAACATCGGACGGATTAAGTGGTTAAATCCACTATCAACTCCGGCGAAAACAGTAGAGGTGGTTTGTTTTACTACATTTACTTTAGCTAAGAAATAACCTGCTTCACTCACAAGGAATTTACCAGGCTCAAAGGCTAAAGTCAATTCGCGTCCGTATTCTTTTTCGAAAGCCAAAAAGCGTTTGGTTAATTTTTTACCCATTTCTTCCACGTTGGTTTCAATATCGCCTTTTTTGTAAGGTACTTTGAATCCGCTTCCGAAATCAAGGAAATCCAATTGTTTGAAGTTCTTAGCTGTATCAAATAAAATCTCGGCTGCATATAAGAACACTTCGATGTCTAAAATATCGGAACCTGTATGCATGTGGATTCCGTTGATGTGCATTTTAGTATTTTCCACAATTCTCAAAATATGAGGTAACTGGTGGATTGAAATACCGAATTTACTGTCGATGTGACCTACAGAAATATTCGAGTTTCCGCCCGCCATTACGTGTGGATTGATACGGATACAAACCGGTACTTTAGGATGTTTTGCACCGAACTGTTCTAAGATAGAAAGGTTGTCAATGTTGATTTGTACCCCTAAAGCAGCTGCTTCTTCGATTTCGTCCAAAGAAACGCCATTTGGGGTATAGATTATCATTTCCGGAGAAAAACCGGCATGTAATCCCAGTTTTACTTCCTGGATGGAAACAGTATCAAGTCCGGAACCGATCTTCTTCAGTAGCTTTAGAACAGATAGGTTTGACAATGCCTTACATGCATAATTGATGCGTAGTCTTTCCACCTTGGAAAAAGCACTGGTTAAACGGTTGTACTGTGATTGAATTTTCGCGGCATCATACACATATAGTGGACACCCAAATTCTTCTGCTACTGAAAGTAATTGATTAGATTCCATTTTTAATTAAATTTTTCGTAAAAATAGTAAACATTTTTGACTTGGAACTGCCGATAATTAAATTTTAACAGAATGTTGAATTATTGTTCGACGCGTTATAATTTTTGTGAGGCATGTTATGTTATAAATCAAAAAAACATTAGGCACATTCAATATACTTTGTTATTTTTGTGGCACTTTTATTTTATAAGAAACATCTATATTATGAACTTACACGAATATCAAGGGAAACAAATATTAGCAAGCTACGGAGTACGTGTACAACGTGGTTATGTTGCGAATAACGCTGAAGAAGCGGTATTAAAAGCTAAGCAACTTACAGACGAAACCGGTACAGGTTGGCATGTAATCAAAGCTCAGATTCACGCGGGTGGTCGTGGAAAAGGTGGTGGAGTTAAATTGGCTAAGAATTTAGATCAAGTTAAAGAAATCGCTGATCAAATTATCGGGATGGATTTAATTACTCCTCAAACTCCTCCAACCGGAAAGAGAGTTCACAAGGTATTAGTTGCAGAAGATGTTTACTATCCGGGTGAGAGTGAAACTAAAGAGTTTTACATGTCAGTTTTATTAAACCGTGGTACAGGCCGTAACATGATTATGTATTCTACTGAAGGTGGAATGGATATCGAAGAAGTAGCTGAGCATACACCACACTTAATCTTTCACGAAGAAATCGATCCTGCTGTAGGATTACAAGGTTTCCAGGCAAGAAGAATTGCTTTCAACTTAGGATTATCAGGTGACGCGTTTAAAGAAATGATCAAATTTGTTGACGCATTATACAAAGCATACATTGGTTCTGACTCTTCTATGTTTGAAATCAACCCAGTGTTGAAAACTTCAGACAACAAAATCATGGCAGTTGATGCTAAAGTAACTTTAGATGACAACGCGTTATATCGTCATGCTGACCTTGCTGAAATGAGAGATATCACAGAAGAGCGTCCAATTGAAGTAGAAGCTAAAGAAGCTGGATTAAACTATGTAGACCTTGACGGTACAGTTGGATGTATGGTTAACGGTGCAGGTTTGGCTATGGCAACTATGGACTTAATCAAATATGCAGGTTTCGAACCGGCTAACTTCCTTGACGTAGGAGGAACTGCTGACGCAAAACGTGTAGAAGTAGCTTTCCGTATTATCTTAAAAGATCCTAACGTAAAAGCTATCTTAATCAACATCTTCGGTGGTATCGTTCGTTGTGACCGTGTAGCGCAAGGTGTAGTTGATGCTTACAAAAACATGGGAGACGATATCAAGGTGCCAATCATCGTTCGTTTACAAGGAACTAACGCTGAAATCGCTAAAGAATTAATCGATAATTCAGGTATGCCGATTTTATCTGCAGTTCAGTTCCAGGAAGCTGCTGATCAGGTTAAAGCTGCTTTAAGCTAATCTAAGAACGTTTTAGACCTATATAAAAAAGGCCTTAGCAATTGCTAAGGCCTTTTTTGTTACACCAATGTAAATTTATTGTGATTCGCCTTTAGAAGTTTAAGTTAATGTGATGTGCTGTATTTGATTTTTAACACCATTTTGTTCGTTAATCTAAATAAATCGATGTTTCATAGTATATTCTTTGAAGAATCAAGAATAGAGTTAGAGCTAGTTTTAAATGATGGTTAAGCTATTGAAAATTAGTTCTTTTGGTTGTGAGGTTTGTGTAATTTTGACCTGTAATCAAATCAAAAAAATCAAAAAAAATGAAAAAATTAATCGGATTGTTTATTGTTGTGCTTTTTATGAATACAACATTTGTTTCGGCTAACAATTCTAATGCAACAGTAGATTTACCAAAAGCTGTAAAAAAAGTGGTTAAGTTGTTAGAGACAACTAAATTCGACGTGGAACTTGAAAAAGAGGTAGTAGTAAAAGTACAGGTTAAGATTAATTCTGATAACGAAATCGTTGTATTAAATGTTGGAACAGATAACGAAGCGATTAAAAGATTCATTTCACAGAAACTGAATTACAAAAAGATCGATGCAGGTCAGTTAAAACAAGGCAGTGAATATTCCTTTTATGTGACTTTTAAACCGGAATAAATTGCAAATTTTCTGAATTGAAAATCCCAGGTCAGAAGCCTGGGATTTTTGTTTTATGTGCTGAAAAAAGAATTATTTATTGTCCTTTTTCTTTCCGAGGTTGAATTTCACTCTCTCAACGATTGGTTCTTTTTTCGGAGCGGGTTTGCCTTTGGAGGCAGACTTTTTAAAATCGGTTTTCGACTTAGGTTTATCGCCTGTACTTTTAGGCTTTTCATTGGAGAATTTAGGTTTGTCGTCCGTTCTTCGTCCTTCTTCTGTTTTTGGAGCGTCGTTTTTGTGGTTTTTTATGACGTCTAAGGGATTTTTAGGGCTTTCCTTTGTTCCGCGTAAATGAATAATTAAAGCGTTCAGGAAATTGCGTAAAACCTGGTCGCCACATTCCATGTATTTCGGATGGTCTTCATTACGGAAAAAATTACCTATTTCCCCTTTCGAAATTCGGAAATCCACCAATTCCAAAATAGTAACAATTTGATCGTCTCGCAATTGCAGTGCTACCCTTAATTTTTTAAATATATCGTTGTTTGTCATAAGTCTCAAGTATAAGTTCGACAAAGATACAGTTTTAAGAAATGAGATTTTGTTATAACTTCGCAAAAAAATAAAGTTAGAATGGATACTTACGAAGAAAAAATAAGCCTTATTTCCGAAATGATTGCTTTTGCAGTGGTTGATGGTGAATTGCATGACCGAGAATATGATTTTCTGTGGATTGTAGCTCAGGAACTCGGGATTAAGAAAGAGATTTTTCTTGAATTATTTGGAAAGCGTGACTCCGTAAAAGTGATTAAAGACGAACATCATCGTATTATGCAGTTTTATCGTTTGGCTTTATTGATGCATTCCGATGGTATCCTGCATGAAAGGGAAATACAGGCTATAAATGAAATTGGTATTAATATGGGATTGAATCCTATGGGAATCAAAAAGACCTTAAGAGCAATGGCCCAATCACCAAACCAAATGATTGAGCCGGAAAAATTGCTCTTTTCTTTTGAATTACAGCACAATTAATGACTCTGTATTTTTTGAGAAGGTTGGAATTTAGGATGTCCGGTATACTGATACGCAAAACTCATAATGTCTCCAATACTTTCAAAAGCTTTTGTTTTACTGTCCCCCATACCGTGTCCTGCTTCAAAATCGGTTAGGAAAAGGATTGGTTTATCCGATGAGTTAGCATTTTGTAATCGTGCTGCAAACTTTGAAGGTTCCCAAGCAATAACTCTAGGGTCGTTCATTCCTGCTGTAATTAAGGTCGCCGGATAAGCAGTTCCTTTTTTGACATGATGAAACGAATCCATTTCCAATAGTGCTTTAAACTCTTCTTCATTTTTAACTGAGCCAAATTCTGGAACATTGCCCGGTCCGTTAGGGGAGTTCTCAGCTCTTACCGTATTCAGACACCCGACTTCAGGAATGGCGGCAGCAAATAAATCAGGGCGCTCAGTTAATGCCCGGCCAATCAATATTCCACCTGCACTTCCGCCTAATATTGCAATTCTGTTTGTAGAAGTATATTTTTCCCGAATTAAGTATTCTGCAGAAGCTATAAAATCTTTCCAAGTATTTGGTTTAGTTGTTTTCTGACCGCCTTTGTGCCATGCATCACCCAATTCACCGCCGCCTCTTACGTGCGGGATCACAAAAATACCGTCATAAGCACAATACGATAATATAAATCCGGGACTAAACCAAGGTTGTAATGACATCCCATAAGCTCCATATCCCATCATAAGAACAGGATTGTTTCCATTAAGTTTCATGTTTTTATTATAGATAATCGAAACAGGTATCATTGTTCCATCATGCGATGGTACCATTACCTCTTTGGAAACCATATTTTTAAATTCGGGATACTCAATTTGTTTCGTTAGCGGTTGAAATGCAAATGAATTTGTTGCTGGGTTGTACTGGTAGCGTTTTGTAGGCGATGTCCAGCCTGAAATTGTTACCCAGATATCACCTCTGTTTTCACTAATAGCCGATAAGCTAGCCGACCCTGCTTCAAACGGTAATTTCACCTCTGAGGGAACAGATTTTTCCTTAGCTAGAAAATATACTTTGGCCTGAACGCCATTTTCCGTTACGGAATAATAAAGGCCGTCTTTTGTAACGGTAAAAGCTGTAATGTTTCCGTTTTTAGGTTCTTCAATGACAGTGACCGCATTTTCGATGTTTGGGTTTGCTATAGGAACTTTAATAATCTTGTAATTGGAAGCATTTTTAAAAGTCTGATAATAAATAAATTCTTTGTCTACAGCAAAATTTACGACTTCATCTTTTTTATCAACTAAAGTAGTCCATTTGGTTGGACTGAAGTCATTTTTGTAATCAGAGGTGTATAATTTAAGTCTTTTGTCTACAGTAACAACAAGACCATAATTTTTGTTTGAATTTTTATGGTAGTAGTTGATCGGAAATTCTTCAGGACCGATATTGAGTTCCGGATTGGTACTGTTAGAAAAGAATTCGACATCTTTTTTCGGATCATCACCTAGTTTATGATAAAATGCTTTCGAATTTAATAAACGATTTACATCAGTTACATCAGAAGAATTTAATCTGCTGTATGTGAATGAATTGCCGTCAGGAAGCCAGGAGGGCGAGCTGAACCAGCATCTGTTGTAAACTTCCGGATACAATTTTCCACTAGTGTTTATAATTAACAGTTCGGCACTCTCAGAACCGCTTGGCGCAATTTCAAAAGCAACTTTATCTCCTTTTTCATTTGGAGTAATGGAACTGATACTATAATTTAATCCGTCTGATTTTTTATACGTTTCGGGATCAAAAAGTAATTTTTCATCTCCCTTAAATCCTAGTCGATGGTATAGTTTTCCATTTTCTTCGTTGGCTTTTCTTTTCAAATAGAAATAATTGTCGTTTTCTGTGATCTGTAAATTGGTAATAACACTTTCTTTTCGTTTGTCAAGCTCATTCAGTTTTGCAATGAGCTTTTGTCGCTCAGAAATCTGATCAATTTTTGTTCTTGCATAATTAGCGTTGGATTTCATCCATTCCACTACTTTCGGATCACTTAGGTTTTCAAGATAACGATACGGATCTTCAAGTTTAACGCCGAAATATTCATCGGTTACCACTTTTTCGGGTGCCGTTTGAGGTTTTAATTGTCCCTGTGAAGGAAGGATTGTACTTAATGTCAATCCTAAGGTGAGAAGATAACTTTTTTTCATAAAGGGTTGGTTTAAGATGATAAGCCAGATTGCAGTTAGTTTATAAATATACTAACGCCTAAGGATTAATTGATTTAAAATGTTAAATAACCGACAAAACTTTAAAAAATCAGTTAAACAACATGGAATACCATAAGTTATTTGTTGGCTTTGCTTCGGAATTGTTAAACGGCATAAATTGCTGATATTGACTTTTTCGGGACTGATGATATTGATATTGGAACCCTCATTTGGCGTCAGAGGCAGGGTTTCCTCATTTGTGTTTTCAGATATAATCGGTTTTTTAAAAGATAGGGAACGCCGTTTACCACGTTTTGTAGTGGTTGGTTTCGAAAGTTTTCCTCAGTGGTCGATGCAATTGTGAAGTGGTCGGGATAGTTTTTCTGATGACGGAAAATATTACAATTTATCCTGTAATAGTTTTATTTCATCCCTTAGTTTGGCTGCCTGCATGAAGTCGAGTTCCTTGGCTGCTTTTTCCATGCTTTTTCGGAGTTCACGGATTTTCTTTTCGATTTCCGGTTTTGATAGATACAGGCTTTCTGGTTCTGCAGCTTTAAGGGCCTTGTCCTCGAAGTATTGTGTGGAAACTGAATTGCCGGCCAAAACATTGCCCAGACTTTTCTTCAGGGCTTGCGGAACTAGGTTGTTCTTCTTGTTGTAGCTCATCTGCTTGCTTCTGCGGTAATTGGTTTCGTCAATGGTTTTTTGCATCGATGCCGTAATCTTATCAGCATACATGATGGCTTTTCCATTAACGTTACGTGCCGCACGACCTACGGTTTGTGTCAGCGAACGATGACTGCGCAGGAAACCTTCTTTATCGGCATCCAAAATGGCTACCAGCGATACTTCAGGTAAATCCAAGCCTTCACGGAGTAAGTTCACCCCAATCAGTACATCAAACAAGCCTTTACGCAAATCCTGCATGATTTCCACACGTTCCAAGGTATCAACATCACTATGAATGTAACGGCAACGAATAGAAACTTTCGCTAAATATTTGGTCAGCTCTTCGGCCATGCGTTTGGTTAAAGTGGTTACCAAAACACGCTCATCGGCTTCGCATCGTAACTGTATTTCTTCGATTAAATCGTCAATCTGGTTTAAACTCGGGCGGATTTCTATAATCGGGTCAAGAAGTCCTGTTGGGCGGATAACCTGTTCCACATAAATCCCTTCCGATTTCTGCAATTCATAATCTGCCGGAGTGGCCGATACATAAATTACTTGATTTTGAAGTGCTTCGAATTCTTCAAACTTGAGCGGACGGTTGTCCATCGCTGCGGGTAATCGGAAACCGTATTCCACCAGATTTTCTTTTCGGCTTCGGTCACCACCGTACATGGCATGAACCTGGGAAATGGTAACGTGACTTTCATCAATAACCATCAGATAGTCGTCCGGGAAATAGTCGATCAGACAGAAAGGTCTGGTTCCTGGTTGTCTTCCGTCCAAATAGCGGGAATAATTTTCAATTCCGGAGCAATAGCCTAATTCGCGTATCATTTCCAGATCGAAATTGGTACGTTCTTCCAAGCGTTTTGCTTCGAGATGTTTGCCGATTTCCTTGAAATAGTCTACCTGTTTTACCAGATCCTGTTGAATTTCCCAAATCGCATTCTGCAATACATCAGGAGAGGTTACGAACATATTGGCCGGATAAATCGTGAGCTTCTCGTATTTCTCAAGAACCTGTGATGTTTTAGAATCGAAGGCTTCAATTTCTTCAATTTCGTCGCCGAAAAAGTGAATTCGGAACGGCTCATCGCCATAACTTGGGAAAATATCCACGGTATCGCCTTTGATACGGAAGGTTCCCGGGGTAAATTCGGCTTCGGTTCTGGAATACAAACTCTGCACCAGGCGATGTAGTAATTTTGTACGCGAAATCATTTGATTTTTCTCTAACGAAACCACGTTTTTCTGAAATTCCACAGGATTTCCGATACCATATAAACACGAAACAGAAGCCACTACTAACACATCACGTCGTCCTGAAAGCAGGGCAGAGGTGGTGCTTAAACGCAGTTTTTCCAGTTCGTCGTTGATGGATAAATCTTTCTCGATATAGGTTCCCGTTACCGGAATAAAGGCTTCGGGCTGATAGTAGTCGTAATAGGAAACGAAATATTGTACGGAGTTGTTCGGAAAGAACTGTTTGAATTCCGAATACAACTGCGCTGCCAGTGTTTTGTTGTGTGCTAGAACTAATGTCGGACGCTGTACTTCCTGAATTACATTGGCAACTGAAAATGTTTTTCCGGAACCGGTAACTCCAAGCAGCGTTTGGTATTTTTCGCCATTAATAAGCCCTTTAGCTAATTTATCAATGGCTTGCGGCTGGTCTCCCATCGGAGCAAATTCGGAAACAACTTGGAATTTCATTTTTAATACGTTCCTGTTTGAGGATGTACTGCAAAGATACAGAGATTATTTAGTATCTTTTTTTTCAATCAGGATTTTTACATCGTCTGAATTCAAGCGACTGGAAAGCCATTCTTTGATTTTTTGTTTTTCTTTCTCGTTAAAGGGACGCGTACTCGTAAAAGTAACAAGGTGAGTTGGTTTTGTGACCGTGTCTTTTGTGGTGAAGTATTCGGTTTTGGCAAATGCACAGCCCTCTAAATCAGGGTATATCGATTTAATCTCTTTTAAAAGCTGGTTGCCAATTTGAGTTAAGCTGTCGTTTGTTTTCTTTTTGGCTTCGATGAAGGTTTTTAAGCGACTGACTTCACTTTGAAGGTCTTCCGATTTTGATAATTCCTTTTTGGTACTAAAAGTCAGTGCTTTCTGGAAAACAATGTTGGTACTGTCGAGACCAAAATCTTTTGCTTTTTTATAGATTTTTGATTTATATCCTTTATCCAGGAGGTTTCCAGCGAATCCCAAAGTCAGTTTTTTTTCGGGAGCATCGATTTTGCTTTTTAAGAGATAATTACCTTCGAAAATTGCAATGCTTTCGATGATTTTTTTTGATTTTTCGGTGAATTTCTCGTTTTCTACCAATTTGTGCCCAAAGTAAATACTGGGTATGATAGTAATGAGGATAATCAGCGAGATAATATGGTTAATTTTTCGTTTTCTTTTCTCCTCTATGGGGGTTCTTATTGGGAATTCAAGAAACTGGCAAATCAGAGCAGATGAAAGTGCTATAAAAACGGTGTTTATGGCAAACAGATAAAAGGCACCCAGAAAAAAATCATATTGCCGAGTCGCCAGTCCGTAACCTGCTGTACACAATGGAGGCATTAACGCTGTGGCGATGGCAACTCCTGGAAGTACATTTCCCTTTTGTGTCGTGCTGATGGCTATAATTCCTGCCAATCCGCCAAAAAATGCTATTAATACATCGTAAATGGTGGGACTGGTGCGGGCCAATAATTCGGAATGTGCTGCAGATAGTGGACTGATAGTGAAATAAAGGGTGGAGGCAACTAAGCTGGCAAGAACTGCAAAACTAAAGTTTTTCAAAGCGGTTTTAAATAACGGAAAATTGTATGTAGCCACACTGTAACCCATGCCATTGATGGGCCCCATTAAAGGAGATATCAACATCGCACCAATAATAACAGCTGTCGAATTCGTGTTTAAGCCTACCGAGGCTACAAAAATGGCCAAAACCAATATCCAGAGGTTTGTCCCTTTGAAAATGATGTCCTTTTCAATTTGATCGTGAATGACATCGAAGTCGCCAGTCTCGTTTTCTAAATTCAGATATTCCAGAAGTTTTTTCATGGCTATCAATAATAAATAAAATGGATTTATCTGAAAATTATAAAAAAAATCGGACTTATCAAAGTCCGATTTTCGAATATCTGGCACTCGACCTATATCGTTTGAATGCTTTTTGAAGACTTAAAGGGTGATCTAATCCAATGATTCTATCAATAGTAAGTCGCCTTTATCATGGTTGATGGTTACCAGTCCGTCTTCCTTGGCATGGTTGCTGCTTCCCGAGCGGAACCCGATGGTCAGGGTATCGTTTTCCAGCGGATAGAACAGGTTTTCAGAATGGATTCCGGTCACTTCTCCAATAGGCATTAACGAGATGATGCTGTCTTTTGGGTACCATTTCTGGAAATGTTTTGGTAACAGGAAAATTTTGGAGTGATCATCAAGAATGACTATTTTCAGGTAGTCCCGATAACGCACAATGTTCGTGATATTGTTAAGGGTGTGATCAGCCCTTCTTCCGGTAGCCCAAATCACATTTACTGCTTTATGGCCTTTTTCGATGAGATAATCGAAGGCTTTTTCCAGATCGGTTTTGTCTTGATCAGGTGTATGTACAATTTCCAACGGATATTGCTTTTTCAGATAGTGTTGTGCATTGAATCCTCTGTCGAAATCACCCAAAAGAACATCTACTTTGATGTTTAATTTAAGGACGCGTTCTATGGCACTGTCCAACACAATGACAAACGGTGACCATTCCAAAAGCTGGCCCAATAATTCTTCGCTGCACGGAGCGCCGTTGGCAATGATTAAAGCAGGTTCCTGATCGTCGCGGACTATATGATGTGAAGACATTTTCGGATTATTTTTGTCAAAGATAATTATTGTACGGGATAATCCTGTAAATCAACTTCGCCTAAGCTAAAATAACCTAACGGATAATTATCGGGGTTGGTTTCATTGACAATATTTCCCCGTACGGTAGCTGGCGGCGTCGAATACGGATTTCCTGAATTAGTACTGGAAATAGTAATCAGTTTGTTCATGTAATCATAATAACCGTTTGAGATTCCTTGCAGTTGAAGCGATAACGTAGACCCATGTGTTGTGTCATCACTGTAATAAAATCCAAACATGATATTTCCTTGAAAGAATTCATCGCTCATAACCCCATAGTCAGGATTTCTTTTGTTAGGGTTTTTTACACCGATCAAATAAAAATTGTCTTCTTCGGGGTTGTCCTGATAATAAAATTTAACTTGAATTATATCTGAGCCATCAATATCGGGAACGACTTGCTGTTCGACATATTCGATGTTTGGTGTTGCATACAGTTTGTTCGTGGAGGTGTAATTTTGGCCGTTATATTGAACATGCAAGGTGTATTCCTCGTTTATGACCGGAACAAAATTATTGCATACATAATCGCCGGTGTCGGGTACCTCAATAAAATTAAAAACGGTGTTCGAGCTATTGGTTACGGTAACCAATGCACCTGTTGCAAAGACAATTTCGCTGGAATAAAAGTCATTGGTAAGGCTTAATTTAATGGTTTGTGTTTCTCCGGCGGTTTCTTTTTGCCATTTTATCACAGCATCGATAACTAATTTCGGTTCGTCATTTTGCAATTCCACATCTACAACTTCTTCGCATCCGTAGCTGAAAATCAGTAAGACGATTATATAACTATATGCGATTAATTTTTTCATGTTCTTAATATTTAAAATTATAAGAAACCGACGGAACGATACCGTATATAGAAAGCCTTACAGCTTCGTTGGCACCTGTGTCGCCGTTTTGGCGGAAACTTATTGATGCAGCATTTTGTCTGTTGTAAATGTTGTAAATCCCGAAAACCCATTCACTTTTCCATCGTCTTTCTTTTTTTGCTTTTGGTGTCAAAATTGCAGCAACGTCCAAACGGTGATAGGCGGGTAATCGGTCATCGTTTCGAGAGTTGTAGCTTGGGATAATGATGTCCTGAAAAACATATTTTCCTCTGGGGTAAGTTACGGGTTGACCACTTTGTAAAGTAAACCCCGAATTTAAAGTCCATTTTTTACTCAGTTTGTAATTTCCGGTTATGGCCAGATTATGTGGCTTGTCATAGGCAGAATCATACCAATCCCCATTATTGATTCCAATTTCTGTCGGAGTTCTTCCGGGGGTTTTTTGTTCTGATTTGGATAGGGTATAAGCTATCCATCCGGTTAAATTACCGGTGTTTCTTCGAATTAAAAACTCAAGACCATAACATCGCATCTCACCGTTAAGGATTACCTGTTCTATGGCTTCATTTGCGATTAAATCGGCCCCATCGATATAATCCATTCTGTTCTTTATTGTTTTATAGTATCCTTCAACTTCAACCGTATAATCATCATCTTTGAAATTTCTGAAATAACCGACTGCGAACTGATCTGCGAGCTGTGGTTTTATGTAGTTATCACTCGGTGTCCAGACATCCAACGGAGTTGGTGAAGAGGTATTTGAAACCAATTGAAGATATTGGGCCATTCTGTGATAACTCGCCTTAACGGATTGATTTTTGTTGATTTCATAGGAAACTGCAAAACGCGGCTCCAGATTATCGTATTGGGCAATTTTTTCATTTGTTCCGAAATATTTTGTTGTAATAGGAACACCTTTTTCGTAAATTTTTAATTCTTCGTTGTAGGTAACAGGCTGATCATTTTCATAGTAGTTTACCGTTGATTTTCCAAGGCGGTAGAACATGCTGTAGCGTAAGCCATAGGATAGGGAAATCTTAGAGCTTACATTATGTTCAATATCCAGATATAAAGCCGGTTCAAAAGCATATTTTTTATCCAGTTGTTGACTGTTTACAGGAGACCCGCTGTCTGTCGGTTCGATCGTCCCGGGATTGAAATCATAGTAGTTGGTGTTAATGCCATAGTTTAATTTGACCTTATCGGATAAATAATGCTTCAGATCGTATTTCACGTTGTAATTACGGATCCCTGATTTCCAGTCGAAGGACATAAAATCGAGGACCAGACCGTAGTAATAATCAGTGTAAATTGCAGACAGGTTTGAAAACAATTTTTTATTGTACAGGTGATTCCAGCGCAGGTTAATTGTAGTGTTGCCATAGGTGTTTGAAAACGTTTTATCCATTATAAAAAAATCACGACCGAAATACCCGGAGAGATACAGATTGTCATCTTTATTAAGTGTATAATGGAGCTTGGCATTTACATCATAGAAGTAGGCCGAGTTTTTATTATCAGTCAATTTCAGAAAAAGATGGGCGTACGATCCACGTCCCCCAACAAGAAAGGAGCCTTTTTCTTTTACAATGGGGCCTTCAATTAGTAATCGGCTGGAAATCAATCCAATTCCTCCGTTAAGACTCAGATGGTTGCTGTTTCCGTCTTTCTGATAAATATCCAGAACAGAAGAAGCACGGCCTCCAAAACGCGCAGGAATTCCTCCTTTGTATAATTTCAGGTCTTTAATCGCATCGGGATTGAATACTGAAAAAAGGCCGAATACATGTGAGGAATTGTAAATTGTGGCTTCATCCAGTAAAATAAGATTCTGGTCGGCAGCCCCGCCGCGAACATTAAAACCTGATTGTCCTTCACCGGCATTTGTAACCCCCGGAAGGTATAAAAGCGATTTTATGACGTCAACTTCTCCTAAAACCACAGGCATCTGCTTTATGGTTGCAATGGATAATTTGTTAGTGCTCATTTCCGGTTTTCGAATATTAGCTCTTTGCTTGCTGGCTATTACAATTTCGTCAAGTTGTTTGGTTTCTGGTTTCAGGGAGTAATTAAGGGTTAAATTTTCGATGAGGTCTATTTCCCGTTCGATGGTATGGTATCCTACGCTGGTTATGATCAATGTGTATTTCCCTTCAGGAAGTGTAAGTGAATAGAAGCCGTATTCATTCGTAAATGTGGTTATTTTCGTGTTTTTTACCTGAATGTTTACGCTTATTAATGTTTCATTGGTTTTAGAATCCGACATTATTCCGCTCACCGTAAATTTTTCCTGAGCCAGGGCGTCTGAAAAAATAAAAAGTGTAAAAAATAGTACTGCTATTTTTTTGAAATAGGCCATAAGGATACCTTTTAACCGCTGTTAAAGACATTGATTTTAATAAAAATGAGTGGTAATGAAGAAGTAATAAAGTTAGCGAAAACTCTTCGCTTTTCAATTAGTTTCTGTGAAAAAATTACAAAAAAAAATATTGTGTTAAAAAATGACACCGGCAATAATTGTTAAAATGCTGCTGTATTTTTATTTTTGAAACAAATTGTGTATCTATATGGTAAAAACACGAGAAAAGCAAAAGAAAGATTTTAAAAATGCAGTAATTTCGACATTATATCCCTACTTTTAACAAGGTGTTGATTGCGTTTTTATAAATGATAAATTTGCAAATAATAAGTGTGAGTTAGTAATAATACTTGAAACTAAATACGAACCAAAAGGCTAATGAGGTATTTCCGTGTTCCGTTTAATTTTTTTGTTGTCCTTGTTGCCAGCGCAGTATTTTTCTCAATAACTGTCGGAGCACAAAATACTATCGACGAACCGCTGCTGTTTAAGGAGTCGGAATCATTGGTTTACAGTAAGCCGGATGAAGCGCTGAAGATCGCACAGCACCTTTTGTCGAAAACCACATCGGAAACGGAAAAAAGCCAGATTAATTTACTGATAGCCGAAATATACAAAGTAAAGGGAGATTACAGCAAAGCGCTTGTTCATTTGTTTGAAGTGAATGAACAAAATACCGGCGCAGAAACTTTTACATTTATAAAAGCGACTGTCGCAAAATCTGAAATATTACAGAAATTGTATCTTGACAGCCAGGCTCAGAAATATTTTGAGGGAGCAGAGAATATGCTTGCTTCCATGAGCGACGAAAACGAAAAAAAATATTGTCGCGCTTTGATACTTCTTGAGAAAATAGGAGTCCAGGCAGATAGGCAAAACTTCAAGGGAGCCATGGAAATGATTGATAAAAATGCCAATCAGATTGATGAAGCCTCCAAACAGTATCCTTATTTTGATTTATGGTTCTCCCTTTCGAAAGGCCGCGTTTATCTGGGTTTAAATGACTTTGAAAAAGGGTACCGGAATTTTAATAGGGCACATCAGCTTTCAGCAAAAGGTAAAGACAAAAACAGTTATGCAGAAGCCTTCGCTTTAATGGGGCTGGCCAATGTGAATTTTCATAAGAAAGCCCATAATCTGGCGGTACCACAACTACTTAAGGCTCTGAAAACGGCAAAGGATTTAAATAATATTTATTTGTTAAGAGACATAAATCGAAATCTCATTGACAATTATATAGTTTTAAATGATAAGGCAAATTATAAATTTTATAATACAGATTTCCTTAACACTAATGCAGAGATTGAAAACATCGGACAGGAATCGCTTAATACGGCTTATAATTTAATCACTAAAGATTATGAAAATATGTATCAGGCTAAACGGGAGGGGTACTTTCGCGGTTTTTATCTGATATTAGGCGTGTTTATAATCGCGGTATTGATTTCAGCGGGGTTTTGGTTCCGTTTTCAATGGGATCAGAAACGTTTGAAGGAGATTATCAGTTATCTTGAAATCACCAGAAGTAATCTTGTCTTGCGTCAACCGGAAAAGAAAGAAGCGGTTAAAAAAGAACCATCCAAAAAAAGCTCTATTCCTGAGGAGACAGAACAGCTGTTGTTGAATAAATTGAAACGATTCGAAAACTCAACGCGTTTTGTCAACAACGATATGTCGCTTGCTCTTTTGGCCGGGCAGTTTGACACTAACATCAAATACCTTTCGGAAGTAATCAATAAGCACTATCAGGTGAATTTTAATACCTACATTAATAAGTTACGCATCAACTATATTGTGGAGAAGTTAAAATCGGATCCTAATTATATGAATTACAAGATAAGTTATCTTGCGGAAGCCAGCGGATTCTCTTCTCACAGCAGTTTTGCAACGGTTTTTAAATCCATAACAGGGTTAGCGCCTGTAACCTTTATAGAACTTTTGAAAAACGAAAAGGAAAACAGTGTCCCTTCTTAAAATCAGAATCCATGAAACATAGCATCCAAATATTTTTTTCGGGTTTCCTTATCATAGGGTTATTGTTGTTAGGTTTGAAATCTAATGCTCAGGATACTGATGTTAAACGATTGGACAGTATCATTAGACAGAGTTCTTCCGAGATGTATAAGAATCCCGATAGAGTGATTGCAACTGGAAAGCAACTTTTGAAAGAAGCGGGAAATGGAAATGATGTTGACATTAAAATCCTTATTTATAAATTGATTTCGGATGGTTATTCTTCAAAGAGGGATTATCAGAAATCACTGGAATATGTTATTAAGGCCAATGAGCTTTTGCCTAAGACAAAGAATAAACGCCTGAAAATATCTATCGTTACCAAAACAGGGATTCAATATCATCAGTTGAAAATTTACGATAAGGCGATTCAGTACCTTGATCAGGCGGAAAAGCTGTGTTTGGAGTATTCCAAGCGGGATTCTGTTCTTGTTAGTCTTGGGATTAATTATGTAGTGAGAGGTTTTATCTATAAAGAAAAATTAAACTGTGCCATCGCTATTAACTTTTTTGACAGAGGAATTAATGAAATTCTTAAATCCAAAGATTTAAAAGGCCATGCCAATGTGATCAGTATTGCAAAGTATAATAAAGGAAACTGTTATTTGATGATGTCTAATAATGCATCAGCCACAAAGAGCTTTCTGGAGTCGATAACTTATGCAAAGATGATGAAGGCGAACAGTTTGCAGGCATTTGCCCAAAAAGGACTGGCACAGGTATATACCATCGAGGGAAAGTATAATCAAGCCATTTCTTTATTACATGAGGCGCAATCAATTTCGAGCAGTGTCGATGATTTGATCCTGAATCAGGAAATCTATAAAGGTTTGTCTGAGAATTATCTAGCGGTTAATGATTGGGACCAATATAAAAAATACCATTTGAAATTCCTGGAGATTCAAAATGAGGTGATGGAACGCGAACGAAAATCGGCCAGCGACTCCCTCAATGCAATTGAAAAGGAAAATGAAAACAGGTTTAAAAGTGAGATTCCGGGTTATGTGTATCGTATAATAGTTGTTATTTTCATTTTAATGTTCCTGATGTTTTTCTTTCTGGTTTCGACCAGGAAAGCAAAAAGAAACATTGTGGAACTAGAAGAAATGATTAAAAACCTGCAGGGCGAAAAGATGCTCCAGGATCAAAATAGGGCTTAGGCGTTTTATTCTTTTCGGGTGCCGAAAAAGGACTTCAATCGGCTGCTTTTATCTTCTGAATTTCTATAATTAATAAAGACCTCTTGTTGCATAACAGGTTAAGGCTTGTTATTTTTATTTCTCAAAATTATACTACAGGAGTGGCTGTTTCAATCTTCTGAAGAAATCAGCTTTCTTACTTTCTTTGAAATCCCGTCTGCTTTTTTTACCAATCAATATCCTACAAAAGCCCAAAGGAATGCCTAAAAAGGACTACAAAATTGTGTGAAGATGCTATAAAACCAGAAAAAGTTAACTCTCGTCGATTTTTTTTGTATTACATTGTTGTTGAAGGCTTTGTTTTGTATTTTAGAGTTTCAAAATTACCGAATTTTGAAAGAATTGCTATTATTATATATGTATGTAATATATAATTTCACGTCTTTAACATTTAAACCAAAATGTATGATTATGCAAAAAAAATTACGACTCGGCAAAGTATTTGATTACTTTGGCTTAAAAAAAGAAAACCGACTCCTCCATGGAACGGTTGTCGCATTATCGCTTTTTTGTTTTTCAAACAATTCGTTTGCTCAACAAACTACGATAATCAATCCCGCCGCAGAGGGAGGATTTAATTCCGGAAACACTTTCGCGGCAAATGGATGGACAGTTGCCAACGAGGGGACCGGTCCCATCAAGTGGGCCGTTGGAACTGCTGCCTCAGGAACCACATCAGTGGGAGCAATCACCAATGGTTCGACAGATGTAACGCTGACCGCTGCCAATGCAAACATCCTTCAGGGTATGATTGTTTATGGAGATAATATTCCTGCCAATACTTTCGTGGCTAGTATAGCCGGTACAACTTTAACTTTATCTCAAAACGCAACTGCTACTTTAGGTACAGTTACTTTAGGTTTTGGGAAAACTTCAGGAGGCGGTATCAGTGTGGCAACATCACAGATGACTACAGCTTCTATTGCTGCTAATACGTATTCAATTACTTTAGCCGCAGCAAATCCAAATATTTCTGTGGGGATGTTAATTGCCCCTGTTGCCGGTTTTATTGGAGCTGATACCTATGTAGCGAGTATTAATGGTACTGCATTAGGATTGTCAAAAGCTTCTATCAATAGTGCCGCGTTTGCCACTGCACAAACGTTATCATTTTCAGCAACTGGATCTGGAATCTCAGGTAATGCTGCTTATGTAACCAATGATAATGGTGTTACCAATTCTTATGGAGGTTACTCAGGGAACAGAACGGTTTATTTCTACAGAGATATCACAAACGTTCCTTCTATTCAAAATGCAATGACACTGACTTTTGATGTGAAATCTGCTCCGACTTTCGGTGCTGGATGGCAAGTATGGGTGGCCCCTATTACACAACCAGTGGCGGGTACCAATACTCAGGTGACAGGACCTATGGCTTATGGTGTTTCATGGCCGGGTGCTACGTTGATTTCGTTCAATTCAGCTACACAGGTCGCTACTACTAAAAATACAGCATTTATTCCTAAATCTTTCGCAGGGACTCCTTTCCGATTGATTTTCGTATGGACTAATGGTACGACGGCAGGAACAGTTCCTCCGGCGGCTATTGATAATATTTCACTTGTCTCAAGAGTACCTGAAGAAATTAATTGTGCTCATTCCGGACTTTGGTCACAGCCTGGCACTTGGGAAGGTGGAAATGTACCGACCCCTGCCGATACTGCAGTTCTTAATGATGATGGCGAGGTGGTTATGATAGACTCAAGATATTCTGGAGCTGATGCTTTGTTCTTGTCGGGAACGAATACCTTAGTACAATTTGCTACGAGCAATATAATGGATGAATTTACTGTTGCTCGGGATTTGACTCTTTCTGCCGGCGGATCAAGATTTAATAATCATGATGGTGCCAATGGTAAGTACTTAAAATTAGGACGTAATTTAAATGTAGGTACAACAGCCAGATTTGACAGTAGTGTTGGTGGTTCTACCGCTTTACAAGGTCGTTTAACGCTTAATGGTTCTACTCTTCAAACAATAACTGTTGCCACGGGCGGTTTCGTAGGTGGATCTGCAGCAGGTGTAAACACTTTTTCTAACGTGGACGGTGTTTTAAATCAGCTTGAAGTTACCAATACCTCTACTGCAACACCGAACGTTGTGTGGAATGCTGATGGAGTTAGACTTAGAACGTCTATAACTTTAACCAGTGGTAGAATAAGTGTTTCTTCCGGAAAAAGATTTGTTATTGGAAACTTCGGTTCTATAAGCAGTAATAATATGAATATTGCTCCGGGTTCTGGTTTTATAAGCGGTACAGTATCCAGATTTATGAGTTCAGGAAGTACAAAACTTGTGCAGCCAGGTACAGAATATCCTGGAACAGATAATAATGCTAAGGCATTTTGGTATCCATTTATTAATGGTACGAGTGGTTCAGACAGATCAGTGTATTTCTTGGCGGATGCTAATCCAGCTACTAACGGTGAGGTTGCTATTACATATACTAATGCAAACACTGTGACAGGAAGCCTTTCTGTTGCAGATGGTGGTTATACTATTAATAAAAGATATGACGGAAATTGGGCATTCTCAACTCCGAACAGTAACGCTGTGCCATCTGGTCCGGCTTTAATTTATGTGCCTAACGCTACAACACCGACTAATAGAGTTGGTATATATGCAAACGGAGCTTATGAAGCTATCGACGGTACTTCAAGATTGATGTATCTTACAACTGCAATGCCTGGTACGCATCAGGACGGAACAGCTCAGCCATTTATCTTCAGAAACGGTTTAACTGTGGCAGATTTAACTACAGCTCCTTTATATGTTGGAGTTAGTAACGCATCTAGCTTGGATACAGCTACAGGAATTACTTCTCTTACATCTGGTAACTGGAACAGTACTTCAACATGGGTTGGAGGTGTTGTTCCGACTTGTAGCAATGTAGTAACTATCGCTAGCGGTCATAATGTTACGGTATCGGCTACAGCTAATGCTGCAGGTGTAATTATCGCAAAAGGTGGTACATTGACTAACAATGCAGGTACCAGTACAATGACAGTAGGTAATTGTGCAAACAACCTTAATAATGCTGCTTTCATCAACAACGGTACACATGCTATGATTGCCGGTAATTTAAAAGTGAACGGTTTTGTTGCTCATAAAAACGGAAGTTTCTTCAACCAAACGGGTGGGGATATAGTGATTGACAGTAATGATAATGGTAACCCTGCAACTTCTGTTGCTTTTGGAGGTGCTTCTTGTAAAATTGAAACATCTAACCTGGATTTGACAGGAGGAAAAATTACGATTGTTGACCCACTTGTAAATATTGGTACTCCAATTACAGGTACATCAATTTCGAGTTTTAATGTTAATACAGCTGGTGCAGCAGGTACTTTTTCGGTTAACGGAACTATTGGTGCAGCTACTCTTAACACGATCAACATAACAGGAACGTATAACATTTTTGAAGCTGGGCAGGTAGTGTCCGGACACGCTAATATTGTTCCGGGAACGAAAATTCAAACAGTTTCTGTTGGGGGTGTAGGAAGTCCGCCTGCAATTACATTAACATTGGATAGACCAGCTACTGGAGCAATTGCTGCAGGCACTCCAATTTCCTATTCTTCTATGGCAAATGGATTGTTTGGTGTTGTAATTGAGCCAAGCGCAGCGAATGCAAATTTATCAGTTGGACAGTCAGTTTCCGGAACTGGTATTCCTGTAGGGGCAAAGATTACTGCTTTAGCGTTTAATGGTCTTGGAACAAACTTTGTAGGTAAGGTAACCTTATCAGCGGCGGTTTCAGATTTAGGTACATCGCCTATTACAGCGCAGCAGCCAATAACTATTGCCGGGGTAAACCCAGGAGCGTCCACTGTAACTTTAACAGCTGTAAATCCGAATATTGTAGCAGGTATGAATGTTTCAGGGTCAGGTATAAAACCAGGTACTTTTTTAACTGATGTTACAGGTGCTAAATTAACTTTATCAGAACCGATTCAGGCAGGGGCTCCTTCTCCTTTAGTGATGGATTTCCATGTGTCTAACGCACAATCCAGTGGTTCGTTTATTTATGCTTCGCCAAATAATTATGCTACAGGACTGAACCATACGTTACAAATAGGGGATGGTGTTTCAACTCATAGCTCATCTTTGATGACTAACGGTTTTAACTGTCAGTTCCAGGCTGCAGGAGGGTTATTCTCTTTAGGGAATCTAATTGTTAATAATGCTCCTAATGGTGCAGATAGATTTATGAACGTTAGCAGTAACAATGTTAATAATCAATACAACATGAACGTTCAGAATGCATTCACGGTTACGGCCGGCAGTGTTTTCAAGAAAACGTTTTCCAATGCAACGGTTTATGTGGGAGGTAACATCGTAAATAACGGTACTATTAATTTCCCTTCTGGAAGTACACTATTATACTTAGGAAACTTTATTAACGGAGTTGCCGTGCCAACTGCACTTCCTCAGACTATTTCTGGTTCGGGTGTATTTGCCACTAATCAGTGGGCTTTAACTCCTGGTATAACCAATGGGTCATTCCCGAGTTTGCAAGTAAACAATACAAGTGCTCAGGGTGTTACAATCAGTGTTCCTAACTTCAGATTACTAAGTGGCGTGATATTAACCAATGGGATCGTTCACACTTCAGCAGCATATCCTATTTATGTAGGAAACCCTGATGTTACTGCAAGTACTCCTACAAGTGGTACTTTTTCGGGTGGTAGTGCCACTTCATATATTGATGGTCCTGCTGTGCATGCAAACATGAGCTCGGCTACTATGACTCAATCCAAATTATTCCCTCTAGGTAAAAATGGTAAGTACCTTCCGATACTTATTGCTTCAACAGGAGGTGTTGAATTAATGGCTGAGGCTTTCGATACCAATTCAGGTACTGTAAATGCAACTAACGTTTCTAATTTAAGTGCAAACAGATGGAAAGTGACAAGAGTTGGTTCAGCTGGAACTTTTACAGGTTATAACGTGAGGTTAGCGTCTTCAAGTCCTGTTGTTACTGCTTCAAATATTATTGTGCATTCAGCTACTGAGAATGGAACGTATGATATCGTTTCAACTCCTGCTTCTGCAACAACTTTTGATGCTGCTCACTTCTCTATTCCAGCATTTCCTTCTATCGTATTGGCTACTAATCAGACAGGTGGTTTCTTAGGAAACTTTGCATACGCTGAAGGTCCTGCTTGTACAGGAACTCCAACTCCAGGTGCTACTGTAGCTTCTTCTTCTTCAGTTTGTGCAGGACAATCTGTTACGTTAAGTTTAACAACTCCTACAACAGGAGCTTTGGTAACTTACCAATGGCAAAGTTCTGTTAATGCAGGACCTATGACTAACATCGCTGGTGCTACTGCAGCAACTTATGTGGCTACACCTACAGCAAATACTTCATACCAGTGTATTGTAACTTGTTCTGGAAGTTCAGGTACTTCAACACCGGTTGCTGTTACAACTGTGGCTTCATCTGTTACTGTTACAGGTACTTCAATGTGTACAGGCGGTACAGCTAATTTATCAGCTGCAGGAAGTGCAATTTTAAATTGGTATGATGCTCCAACAGGTGGAAACCTGGTAAATGAGGGAACAAATTTCACGCCTACTGTGTCTCAAACTACTACTTATTATGTAGCATCTGGTTCTGTATCATCTAATGGTTCTGCAAATACTGCAGCGTTTGGTGGTACTGCAGCTTCTAGTGCCGTTTATAAAGGTATTTCGTTTGATGCTGTTAATACTTTTGAATTAAAAACAGTAACAGTTTACCCTAAAAATACTGCGTCTCTTACACCAATTACAGTAGGATTATTTGATGCTAACGGTAATGTTGTTTCAGGAACTAATCAGGTAACTTTCACTCCGACACTTAATACAGGAACTATGGGCTCTGTATCTCAGGTTGTGACACTTAACTATACTATTCCGGTTGGTAAAGATTATAGATTAGTGGTTACTAATGGTTTAGTTGCAGCAAACAATACGTTAGGAAACAGTACTGGAGTGATAGATTATCCGTCTACAAACGGACCTATCAGATTGACAGGTAATGTTTCTGGACTTAATGATGCAATTGTTGTAACTGATAATACTACAAACGTTTTCCATAATTTAACGTATGAAGAAGTTTGTGAGGCGCTTAGAGTTCCGGTTACTGCAACTGTGGTAAATACTCAGGCTCCAACTGCAGCGGCTACACAAGATGCTTGTGCTACAAAAACAATTGCTGATTTCATTGTAAATGGCGGATCAGCTACTGCTAGCGGATTAACATGGTATGCTGATTCGGCTTTAGGTTTTACTATTCCAACGACAACACCTGCTGTTTTAGGCACAACGTATTATGTGTCTCAAACTATTAGCGGTTGCGAAGGCCCAAGAACTGGAATTACAGCAGGAGGTACTTGTTTAAGCACTGAGGATTTCAAAATTGCTGAATTGAAATACTTCCCGAATCCGGTTAACGATCAATTGACCATTACGGCAAAAGATGTAATAACCAGAATAGAGGTATACAATTTATTAGGTCAGCAATTAAAAGCTTTAGATACTACTACAAATAATGTTCAAATGAATTTTGGCGGATTTGCGTCGTCGACGTACTTAGTTAAAGTTTATTCGGAAGATCATGTAGATTTCTTTAAAGTGATTAAAAGATAATAAGTAATGCCAAGTAAGGCAATCAGTGTGATTGCCTTACTTTTTTTTCAATTTAAGTATTTCGGCATAGAATACATTTAACAAATAAAATTCAGAAAAAATGCAAAAAGAGTCAGCTATATCATGCTGGATGTTTATTTCAAAGTTTTTCCTTTCTTCAAGAAAGAACTTTGAAATAAGTATTCTTATGATACTAACATTTGGATTATTTTCAAGTTCAGCTTCTGCGCAGGGTTTACCTCTAGAAAATTTTAACAGCGGAATTCCTGGAACTTGGGGAAAAGCCAGTAACCAGACGGTTATTAATAACTGGGGACCGACAACACCAACGGGAGGTTATCAGGCTACACCTGGGGCAGTGGTAAATCCTGCTTTAAATACAACTACAGGTACAAGGGCGGAGTATTTTTTTATAACTCCTCAATTTAACCTACCTAACGCAACTGAAATCAGATTTTTTACAAAACAAGGGTTTACTAGTGATAGAGGTACAACTTATGAATTAAGATTGTCTACTGCACTTCAGCCAGATATCAGCAGTTTCAACGTAACGCTGAAAACCTGGACAGAAGCCGATTTAAATACAAGTCCGACTACTTATGAAGAAAAAATAGTTCCGGTTGCTTCACTCCCTGCCGGTATACCGGTTTTTCTTGCTTTTGTTGCAATCACGAATCAGGATGGAACTACTGATACCGTTGGAGATTCGTGGTTTATAGATAATGTCAGAGTAATCACAAGCTGTGCAAAAGTAACAGGAATTAATTCTGCCATGACCGCGACTGGTGGTCTAGTCACCTGGTCGCATGCTACAGCAAATAACTTTGAAATTCAGATCGTTCCGCGTGGAACGGGTAATGCCCCTTCTGGTATAGCGGTTAATGGATTTTCACATACATTTTCAGGTTTAACAGATGGTACTGATTACGATGTATACATCAAAACAATTTGTGATGCTACTACAGCAAGTGAATGGGCTGGTCCTTTCCCTGTTAAAACAGCCAGATTAGGTTTAGATTGTAGTACACCAATAGTTATTCCACCGACTTCCACGTCACCGGGACCCTATGTTTTAAGTTCGAACTTAAGTTCGTTCCACCCGGCGGCAAATTATACACCGATGAATTCCCAGGGGTTAAGTTGTCAGCCTGTGGGTCAGACTCAGAACTTGTTGTTAGGGGATCATGCCTTTTTAGCTTATACGCCAACGACTTCGGGGTTGGTTAACGTAGGTTTGTCTACGACCGTTAACACAGCTTCAGGATGTTTTAACAGCTTGGCAAGTGTTTTTATTTTCGACAGTTGTACCGGTATCGGTACCACAGCGAACTGTTTAGGGGGGCTAGCAGTAGGCAGTACTTCCAATAATGGAACGCAAGGGCAGATTCCTAACGTGTATTTACAGGCGGGACAGACGTACTATTTTGTAATTTCTTCGCCTTATCAATATAATGCTTCTCAGCCAGGAGCAAGTATTTGTTTCACCTTCACATTATCACAGCCTTCTTGTTCTATTCCGGCAGGAATTTCTTATGATAACTTAGCGCAAACCAGCGCAAGATTCTCATGGGGTAACCCACAGAATTTAGTGAGTAACTGGCAATATATTGCAAAATTGGCTTCGGCGGGACCTCCGATTGCTGGGGATGTTTTAACATCAACCAACACTAACGTAAATAATTTGGTTGGCTCGCTTACACCAAATACTGCCTATAATTTTTATGTAAGATCAGTATGTAGTGGTACACCGGGAGCGTGGAGTAATGCATTCCCGTTCAGAACACTATGTAATTTTTTCCCAACACCATATTCTACAGACTTTAACACGGCAACTTCCACTAATCCGGAGCCATGTTGGACAATATTGGATTTAAATGGTGATGGTACACAGTTCGTTTATTCAGGAGATGCTGCACCGGGAGCACCGCAAGGTAATCTTGCGAGACTTAATACATTTAATTCAGGTACGCAAACAAATGATATGTTAATATCGCCTCAGGTTCGTTTGGATGGGGTTGTTCAAAAACAACTTCGATTCAAATTTAAAGGATTTGGAGGGTATACCAACAGTACAGGATATGTATTAGGAGAATCTTCCTTCTCAGTTAAAATTTCTACAACAGGAGTAGGGGCACCTAGTTTTACTACTATACTATTGCCACTTGCTACGTATGAAACAGGAAACAACTGGGTTGAAAAAATTATAGCTATCCCGGCAAATATAGTTGGTGATATCAGCATCGCATGGCACGTAGAACCGGGTCATCCTCAAACATCAACGAATTTCTATGTTGATGATGTAACTATCGAAGATTTACCGGCATGTTCGCCACCACAATATCCAGGTGTAACGGCTGGCTCGATAACTCAAAATCAAGCGCAGTTTTTCTGGACACCCGGTATTAATAACTCGGAGTGGGAAATTGCCGTACAGCCTTTAAACTCTGGTGTTCCTACAGGAAACGGAGAAAGGGTTACCAATAATCCGTTTTTGAAAAATGGTTTAACAGCTTCTACCCGTTATGAATACTATATCAGAACGTATTGTGATGATGTTACGAAGAGTGTTTGGGTAGGACCAGTAAGATTCAACACATTGTGTGACGCCCTACCTGTACCATATTATGAAAGTTTGAATGATACCGATGTGACTACTAAAAAGTTCTGTTGGAAGGTTGATAACAGAAATAATGATGGTGGCAGATCCCAGTGGACTATAGATGGTACACAGGCATTTATCCAAGCCAGAGATCTTCCTTTTACTCCTTTTGAGAATTTTGACGATTACCTGATAACTGCTCAGGTAAACGCAGTGGGGACAAAAATGCTGAAGTTTAAGTGTAAAGCGAGTTCTAGTATCTTTACACCTGAACAAAGAGCTAATTTTGAGGTTTTAATGTCGGCTTCGCCGGACATGAGCAACCCAACGGTATTGATTCCTTCTCATGATATTACGAATGGTGAGTTCGTGGAGGATTTTGTGATTTTTACCGGAACAGGACCTGCTTACTTTGCATTCCACGTTCCGTCAACTATAGTACAGCCAGCTAATACTGGAGTACTTTATATTGATGATTTCAGTATTGATGACGCTTCTCCTTGTCCCAATCCTTCTGTGTTAACGGCATCTAATATTACAACAACGACTGCTACTTTGAGCTGGACGAAGGGATATCAGGAAACACAATGGGAAATTGCGATTCAGAGTCCGGGTTCAGGAACACCGACAGGTTCAGGAACGGTGGTTAGTACAAATCCGACTTATAATGCAACGGGCTTGACTGCAAATACAACTTATGAGTATTATGTTAAAGCTATTTGTGGTTCTGATCAAAGCGCGTGGGTTGGTCCATTTGCATTTAAAACCGCATGTAATGTACTATCATCACCATTCGTTGAAACGTTTGAAACAAATTCACCAACAGAATCTTGTTGGTCAACTGTAAACAGTAATTTAGATGGAAATGAATGGGATATGAATTTCCCGGTGAATCCTATTTTTGGAGGACAATCGGCAACTTTGAGTTGTTTTACAAACGGAAACAGTAATGATTGGTTAATTTCTCCAACAATAACAGTACAGCCAAATCAAAGATTACGTGTTTATTACAAAAGTCACTATGAGCCTGTAATTGGAAATGATTTAAAAGTTAAACTTTCGACAAACGGTGCTGATATCTCTCAGTTTACGACCACTCTTTATGATACGGACGTTACCGGAACCATAAATAATACGGACGTAAGGGAATTGATAATCAACCTTACCACTATTACAGCTCCTACCAATATTAACATAGCATTTCAAGTGCCGCCAGGGACACCAGGTCCTGAAGGTTATAGAGGATCATATGTAGTTATCGATAATGTAAGTATTGAGAATATTCCAGCATGTCCGCCTGTAATCAACGTGACTGCTGCTGCTAATACTACTTTTGATACTACATCGGTACTCAACTGGACGCCGGTAGGTTCTGAAACTTCATGGGAAATTTCAGTACAGCCTTTCGGTACTCCGGCTCCGGTAGGAAATACACAACCGCAATATTTACGTACAGCAACGACGCATCCTTATACATTAACAGGACTTACGCCGTCAACGCATTACCAATTCTATGTGAGAGCAGTTTGTAGCACTACTTCACAAAGCACGTGGGTTGGCCCATTTGAGTTGCTTACTAAATGTGATACTTCAAATTTATGTACATACACGGTTTCGTTAACAAACGGAGGAGGATCTCAGGCACTATCAGCCATAGATGTTGTTCAAAACGGAGTAGTATATCAATCACTTGTTTTCCCTACTGTTGCGCCAGGCCAGCCTACAGTTTTAGATTATCAGATATCTGTATGTAGAGGAATTGAATTTAACTTGTTTTGGAGACTTAATGGTAGTGCTACCGTAAATTCATGGCCAAATGCGACGGTAACGGTAAAAGATTATACCGGTGCTCAGGTTTTTAACACTACGCTTGGTCAACATACTATGAATACCAATATTTATACAGCAGTTTCGAACTGTACAACGGTTACATGTGTACAGCCTACTAACCTTGCAGTTAGTGATTTAGGTGTGCTTTCATGGACTCCGGGTGGTTCAGAAACACAATGGGAGGTTTTCGTACAGCCGTTAGGTCTGGGCGGAATTCCGCAATCGGGTGTTACTGTAACCGGTACTGCAAGTTATCTTCCGACAGCTACGGATTTCATTGTTCCTTTGGATGGAACTTATGAATTCTTCGTAAGAACGGTTTGTGGTGATACAAATAAGAGTTACTGGACAGGACCGAAAGTATTCGTTAGAAATGATGAGCCGCAAACTGCAATAGTTCTTCCGGTGAATACAAACGGTACTTGTACGTCTACAGGAACAAAAGCATCTTTCAAAGGTGTGAAACCTTCTACTGAACCGACGTCTTGCGCAGGAGCAAACGGAGGAGATATTTGGTATCAATTCGTGGCAACTTCGAAAATTCACACGGTGGAATTAAGCAATTGGACTCCGGGCAGCTGGTGGACGAACGCAGCCGTGGGAGTTTGGCCTAATGTTATATTATCTTTATATGAAGTGCAAGGAGATGGCTCTCTTGTTGAGAAAGCGTGTAGCGAAAACAACTCGTTAACTACAATGTATTCTACTGAGCTGACTGTTGGTACTACTTATAAAGTACGAGTTAAGCTCAATCAGACAAATAGTACTGATAAGATGTTTAATATTTGTGTAAGCACTCCGGAAAATACTTGTGATGTTAGTAATTTCAATTACAGTTTTGAAAAATTACCAATGCAGTTTGTAACAAGTGTTAGCACGATTGCAGAAACGTCAGTGGTTCCGGGATGGAGAACGAATACGGATGCTGATACAATATTCTTCCACGAAGGATCAGGCCCTGGTGCGGTAACTCCTTATGAAGGAGCCCAAAGTATTCAAGTAATTCAAGATCCGGCCAATACATGGGATCCTAACGGTCCTATCAAAGGAACCTATACGGATATCGAAACACCGGCTGAAATCCAAAAGGTGAAATATAGTTTTGCTTCAGCAACTAGAAGTGGCGTAAATGGAACAACTATAGAATTGTGGGCAGGACCGCCATCAGGTCCGTTTACAAAGCTAACCGAGCATTTTACAGCTTCAATGGTTTGGAGTTTAAGAACGGGAAGTTATACAATACCTGTTGGACAACCTGTGACAAGATTTATCTTCAGAACAAAAAATAATGGAATTGGGCATATGTTAGATGCTGCCAAATTTGTTCTTAATACTGATATTGTTACGGCTGACCCAACATTAACTTGTGACCAGACTTCGGTTAGCGTTACAGGTGAAGGAACAGGAGAGTGGATTGCGGATACAAACAACCCGGCTGTTACTGTAATTGAGACACCTCAAAGTCAGACAACGACTATTTCAGGATACAATACACCGGGTGTGTACACTTATTTCTGGAAAACTCGTTACTGTGAAAAACCATTTACGGTTACTTATTTAGGTATCCCAGAAGTGGCTGCTGTAACGTCACCGGTTAATTATTGTTTGGATGGACCATCTGCACCTTTAACAGCAACTGCGCCAGACGGCTTTACGTTATTATGGTTTACGGATGCTGTAGGAGGTACTGGAGATGTTGATGCTCCAGTTCCATCAACTGCTACAGTAGGTACAACAACGTACTACGTTTCAGTAGTTAACCCTCAAGGATGTATTGGAGTCAGAACTCCAATCGAGGTTATCGTAAACGATTTGTATGATCCGAAAGTTGGTTTCAAATATGACGATACTAAGTACTGTGGAACAGTAAACAATCCTGTTTTACTAGTTGATGAAGAAGAATTTACAACAGGCGGAACTTTCTTGGCTACACCTGCTGGATTGACTATAAACCCTGCAACAGGAGCTATCGATCTTTCTACTAGTACACCTGGAGAGTATGAAATTATATATACAATAGACGAGAGAGTAAATGGATGTAATAAAGAAGGATCATCAGCTATTGTAAAACTTCAATACGAAGGGCCTTGTCCAAATATTCCAAGAGGTATTTCTCCAAATGACGATGGTGATAATGATACTTTTGTCCTTAGAGATCTGGGTGTTAAAAAGGTTGCCATCTTTAACCGTTATGGTGTAGAAGTATATTCTTACGGAGAAGGATATGAAGATCAGTGGTACGGACAGTCAAATGACGGAGAGAAATTACCTGACGGTACTTATTTCTACAGTATCCAGAAAGCTGATAACACTACCGTTACCGGTTGGGTATACATCAACAGACAATATTAATAACAAATAAAATCAGTCTGCCTGCTAAAGTGGGCAGACTGTAATTATTAAAGCAATACAAGCTGAAAATGAAAAAAATTTATTTTGCTATTCTTCTGTTGGGAGCAATTACCACAGACATGCAAGCACAGCAAGACCCGCATTACACACAATATATGTATAACATGAATGTGGTTAATCCAGCATATGCCGGTTCCAAAGAGAATTTGGCTATTGGGGTCTTATACAGAGACCAATGGGTTAATGTGGAAGGGGCTCCACAAACCCTGACATTCGCCGCGAGCAGTCCGGTTGGTAAAAATGTTGGTTTAGGATTATCTGTGATTTCAGATAAAATCGGGCCGGTTGAAGAAACTAATGTTTATGGGGATTTCGCTTATACATTAAATTTAGGAGGCGAACATCGTTTGGCTTTCGGATTAAAATCAGGAGTTACTTTTCATAATGTAGGTCTCTACAGTGATATCGGAAACGGATATGTTCCTGATGGGGGAGACGTTGCATTCAGTGAAAACGTTAACAATACCTATTTCAATATTGGTAGTGGAATTTTCTATTACACTGATAAATATTACGTATCATTCTCTGTACCTAATATGTTAGATGCTAAACATCTTGATTTGCATGTGGACGGAGATGAATACAAATTTGGTAGTGAAACGCAGCATTACTTCTTAACGGGAGGATATGTGTTTCAATTATCAGAAAACACAAAATTCAAGCCTTCATTTATGTTGAAATCGGCTTTCAGCGCTCCAACATCTTTTGACTTGTCGGCTAACTTTTTGTTCTTTGAGAAGTTCGAAGCAGGAGCTACCTACAGACTTGAGGACTCGTTTGGTGCGATGGTAAATTACCGTATCACACCGTCAATACGACTTGGTTATGCATATGATCATATCGTTTCAGATTTGGATGCAACAACTAAATCGTCACACGAATTTATGTTGTTATTTGACTTGAATTTCCCTAAAAAGACATCAATATCACCAAGATATTTCTAATCAAAAGAAGCTATAAAATGAAAAGAATTTATATACAAATAGGCTTGTTGTTATTGATGACCACGGGGTATGCTCAGGACAAACAGTCTAAAAAAGCCGATCAGTATTTTGAAAGTTATCAGTACGTAAACGCTATTGAAGAATATTTGAAGCTTACGGATAAAGATACTGCTACTCCTTATGTTGCCAAACAACTAGGAGATTGCTATTACAATATCAATAATACGGCTGAGGCTGCAAAATGGTATGGCAAAGCAGTTGAAGGCAAAGCAGATGCTGAAACTTATTTCCGTTATGCACAGACTCTAAAAGCTTTAGGGAAATATGAAGAAGCCAACAAGCAAATGGATGCTTTTGCGGCGTTAATGCCTTCTGATTCGAGAGCTAAAGAACACAAAGCGAATCCGAATTATATTCCGAGCCTAACCAAAAAAGACAAGATGTTTGACGTTTCTGAGATAGCAATCAGTGGCAAAGGCGGCAGCGATTTCGGTGCGGTGCTTGCAAACGATAACACCTTATATTTTGTAAGTACAAGAAATTCAGGCGGGAAAAAGGACAAATGGGCTAACCAGCCATATCTGGATATTTTCCAGACAACCCGTAATGCAGACGGTACTTTTTCAGAGCCGGTTGCTGTGAAGGAATTGAATACTCCTTATCATGATGGTCCGGTTACTGTAAGCAAAGACGGAAATGTAATGTTTTTTGCAAGAGACGGACACAGCGTGGGGCAATTCGAAAAGAATAAAAAAAGCAACACGAAAATTGCACAACAAGGTTTGTACAGAGCCGAGAAAGTAAACGGGAAATGGACAAATATTACAGCGTTGCCATTTAACAGTGCAAATTATTCAGTGACCAATCCAAGCTTGAGCAATGATGGAAAGACATTATACTTTGCATCTAATATGCCGGATGGCTTAGGGGAATCGGATATCTGGAAAGTTTCGGTTGACGGAAATACCAGCGGTACTCCTCAGAATTTGGGACCTGCTGTTAATACTGCCGGAAAAGAAAACTTCCCTTTTATTACTGAAAACAACGTATTGTATTTCGCTTCTTCAGGGAAACAAGGTTTTGGAGGTTTAGATATTTTCAGAATGGATTTAAACAAATCTGAGCAACCTCAAAATGTTGGAAAACCGGTAAATACTGAAAAAGATGATTTCGCTTTCAGTTATAATAAATCAGCCAATGTTGGTTATTTTTCTTCCGACAGAAATGGTTCTGATGCTATTTATGGTGCCAAGGAAGTATGCAAAGCTGAGGCAATTGCTGCAGTAACCAATAAGAAAACAGGTGCTGTTCTTGCAAATGCTTCGGTAGCGATTTTAGATGCCAAAGGCAATGTTATCGAAACAAGACAAACAGATGCAAGAGGAAGAGTTGGTTATGAGGTTGAATGTGAAACCAATTATACTTTCCAGGTTAAAGCCGATAATTTTGAAACGGCAACTTTCCCAATTGATAAAATCAAATCGGGTCAGTCAGTCGTGGAAGCACAGTTAATGCCAGTTGAAGTAATTGTTACTGATACTGAGGTAATTTTAAACAATGTTTATTTCGATTATAACAAAAGTAACATAACACCGGAAGGTGCCAGTGAATTGGACAAGTTAGTTAAAGTGATGAAGGACAACCCGTCGATGGTGATTTTTGTAAAATCCCACACCGACTCTAAAGGTAGTGCGTCATACAACTTAAAACTGTCCGGGCAACGCGCTCAATCGACTGTTGAATATCTGATTTCAAAAGGAATTTCAAGAAATCGCGTAAGCGGTAAAGGATACGGAAGTACCGTTCCTAAAGTGGCTTGTGGTTCTGGTTGTACAGATGAGCAGCACGCTCAAAACAGACGCTCAGAATTTATGATTGTAAAGAAATAATAAAATTTAACAAAATGTTTACAATCTTTACGCCTCAATGTCGTTACACTTGCATTGAGAGTTTAAAATAAAACCCCAAAACAATAGCTAATTCCTGCTGAAAACAGGAATTAGCTTTTGCTCTTAAATAAACCTGATATAATGAAAAAGATTTTAGTACTATTTTTAGTATTTATTTTTGGAAATGTCGTTTTTGGACAAGTCGAGCCCAACGATTGTGTTAATGCAATTCCGGTATGTGGTAACGGTAGTTTTATTACTAATACCGATGGTTCTGGAAATGCGTTTGAAGTTGCCGGATGCGGTCCTGGTCGTGAGCACAATTCTCTTTGGCTGAAAATTACTATTGCGCAGGCGGGTACCTTGGGGTTTGATTTAATTCCAAATAATCCTGATCTTCTTACTGGTGATTACGATTTTTTTGTTTACGGACCAAACAGAACTTGCGGTACCGGTTTAGGTACGCCGATCCGATGTAATGCAACTAATCCTGATGAAGCTAATTTACCAAACAACATTACAGGTATGAATGGTAGTACACCTAGTAATTTTGCTTGGTCTGGTAGTGGAGGTAATAATTTAGCCTATGTACAATGGCTGACAGTTTTAGTGGGTGAAACCTATTACATCGCTATCGACAGGCCGTATTCTACTGATACTGGTTTCACGCTTAATTGGATTGGAAGTGCAACGCTCGGGACTGGTGCGTTTCCAAAATCGCCAACTTTAGTCCAAACTCCTGTTCCTGATATGGCTACCTGCTCAACTACTGGTACAGGTGTTTTTCAACTTAATACACATATACCCAAGATATGTACGGAGGCAAATACTGCAGTCAGATTTTACCCTTCATATGTTAATGCGGTTGATGATGTTAATAATGATAGTTTTTATCCTGGTGGTCTTCAATTGCCGGTGTTCTACGGGAATGTCACGAATCCGGAGGTAGTTTATGCCAAAGTGTATAATACCATTACTAAATGTTATATCATAACCACCTTTAATCTGGTGGTTTACCCGGTGCCGCAAGCAACAATGTCTGTATCCCCCTCGCAGATTTGTGCCGGCGAAAATGTCACGGTTGCTTTTACCGGTACTCCGGGAGCAACGGTTGATTACACGATAGGCGGCGGACCAATACAATCTGGTTTGCTAGATGCTGCCGGTAATTACCAATTTACAGACACGCCTTCAAACACACTAGTTTATACTTTAGTAGGGGTTAAAACTTTAGATAGTAATAATGCATTGATTTGTAATGGAACTGTAAATAATCCTTCTAGTACTACACTAACAGTTAACCCGTTACCTACAATTACAGGAGGATCATTGGGAATTTGTGTTGGAGGAACAACACAATTTATTGGTTCACCAACAGCTGCCGCTATTGATCCTTGGATATCATCTAATACTAATGTAGCTACAGTCGATTCAGCAGGAAATGTTTTAGGAGTTAATCCGGGTACTTCTGATATTACTTATACAAATAGCAATGGTTGTTCGGACAAGGTAACGATAACCGTTAATGCTTTACCGACAATATCGGGAACATTAGCAACTTGTATCGGTGCGACTACGACATTATCAGCTACAAATCCTCCGTTATCACCAAACGCATGGTCGACATCTAATTCAACTGTAGCTACAATCACCCCGGCAGGAGTTGTTACAGGAGTTAATGTGGGTACTGCGACAATTACTTATACCGACATCAACGGATGTACAGATACAGAGGTTGTAAATGTATTGTCATCACCGACAGCTAGCATTGCGATTGTAGGACCGTCTACTATTTGTAGCGGATCAACAGCTATTATTGAAATCAGCGGATCAGCGGGTGCAACGGTTAACTATACAGTTAACGGAACAGCTGCTTCTGTTGTTTTACCGGCAACAGGGATAGCAAATTTTCCAACTGCAGCTTTGTCGGTACAAACCACATATCAGTTAGTGAGTGTTAGTGCCGGAACGGGATGTACGACGCCATTAACGCAACAAGCTGTTGTAAATATCGCGCCACAACCGACAGCTTCAATTTCAGGTTCAACATCGGTATGTTTTAATCAATCGGCTACAATTTCGTTCTCCGGAACTCCGGGAGCAACTGTAGGTTATACAATTAATGGGGGGACAACTCAGACAGTGCTCCTTAATGCAAGTGGTTCTGCTACGGTTAGTACAGGTAGCTTAACTGCCGATACGACTTACGCTTTGGTTAATGTAACTGCGGGAACGGTGCCAAACTGTGTTGAGACAGTATCAGGTACAGCAACTGTAACAGTGGTGCAAACACCTACAGTAGCAGCTAATCCGACATCACAATCATTATGTTCGGGCCAGTCTAGTGGAATTCAATTGACAGGAACGGTACCGAATACCACTTTCTCATGGACTGTTACTCAAACTGGAGGGGCATCCGGAGCTACTAACGGAAGCGGAAGTATCATTTCTCAAGTGCTTACAACCGGAAATACAGTGGGAACAGTTACTTATACTATCACGCCGGCTGTAGGAAGTTGTGTTGGAACACCAATCGACGTAACTGTAACGATATCGCCGGTTCCGGTGGTTTTCGTGAATGTTACTCAGCAGACAATCTGTTCGGGTAATCCAACGAATATTACAATGACGAGTTCAATCCCTACCGCAACTTTTAGTTGGAATGTTACTCAGACATCGGGAGTAACCGGAGCATCAGCCGGAACAGGATCATCAATCAACCAGACTTTGACAGCTGCAGGTACACAAATCGGACAGGTAATCTATACCATCATAGCAACTAATGCAGGTTGTCAAAGTACGACTGAAACAGTAACGGTTACAGTTTATCCTTATCCTACTGCTTTACCGAGCCCGAATTCAGATACATTGTGTTCGGGAGAGACTACCAATATAGAGTTGAATAGTAATATTCCTGGAACTACTTTCGATTGGACTGTAGCACCTGTCGGCGTGTCTGGAGCGGCATCAGGTTCGGGAAATATTATCTCCCAAACTTTAACTACGATTAGTTTGTCTCAAGGTACGGTTGTCTATACAATTACCCCAACGGTTAACGGATGTACTGGTACTCCGGTTACGGTTACCGTGACAGTTAACCCAACACCGGAAGTGTTTGGGATCGGAGCTCCGCAAGAGATTTGTAGTGGTGATCCGTCAGGAATTATTGTTACGCCTAATATTTCTGGAACTTCAATCTCATGGACCGTCGTTCAAAATGGAGTTACCGGGGCTTCCGATGGCAGCGGAACGGAAACTACTCCGGGAGCAGGTATTCCGATAGATCAGACTCTGACAGCTTCAGGTGACACCCCTGGAACAGTTACTTATAACGTTACACCAATATATAATGGTTGTTCCGGACAAACGGTACCGGTTGTTATTGTGGTAAATCCAACGCCTAAAATTAACATACCTCCTGGTTTTGTCTGTACAGATAATGTAACCGGAGCATTGATTTCAGGATATATTATGGATACCGGTTTAAGTGCGGCAAGCTATAGTTTCCAATGGTTCTATAATAACGATATGAATACTGTTATTGCAACGAGCAGTTCTTATGAAGCTACTCAGGCAGGTGTGTATACCGTTTCAATAATGAACTCGAGTACGGGTTGTGATGCTGTTTTTGACATTAATGTGGAGGAGTCTAATCCTGCACAAAGTGCTTCAGCTGTAGTTACGAATTACTTTGCAGATACCCAGGCTATCACGGTAACTGTAGTAGGAAACGGAACGTATTTGTACAGTTTAGACGGAGGAGCGTTCCAGACAAGTAATGTATTTATTAATGTGTTACCAGGTACACATACAGTAACAATTCATGATACACATGGATGTACGGATATTGTTCTTAGCGATATCCTGACTATTGGTTATCCGCGTTACTTTACACCGAATGGTGACGGGTATAATGATACATGGAATATCTGGTCATTAAGCGATGATCAGCCGAATTCTGAAATTCATATTTACGACCGTTACGGTAAGTTGCTGAAACAAATCGTTCCTTCGGGAGCAGGATGGGATGGAACTTTCAACGGACAGACTTTACCATCTACGGATTACTGGTTTACCGTTAAATACAAAGAGAATGGTGCTGATAAGTTATTTAAGGCTCACTTCTCGATGAAGCGATAATCAATCGAAGATTTATAATTAAAAGGCCATCTCGTTACAGATAACGAGGTGGCTTTTTTTATTGGAGACGATTCCAAAAGGGAAAATGACTTTGTTCATAGCCCTGATGGGAGAGGAAATCCTAGCAATGTGAGATTGCCGCGCAAGCTCGCAATGACAGATTGAAACGGACAGCAGGAAAAGGGATTGCAAAAAAGGCCTAGTCTTTCGCTCCCAAAATAAAAAAGGCGATTCTTTCGAACCGCCTTAGTAATTATTTCAAGAGTGAATTACATTAAGATAACTTTTGTAAAATAGTGTTTAATGTTTCACTAGGACGCATTGCCTTATCTGTTAATTGGTTTGACGGCTGGTAGTAACCACCGATGTTTTGCGGCTTGCCTTGAGAACCGATTAGTTCTTCATTAATCTTTGATTCGTTAGATAGTAATTCAGTGGCAACAGGAGCGAATTTAGCTTGTAATTCGGTATCCTTATTTTGGTTTGCCAGCGCTTCAGCCCAATACATTGCCAAGTAAAAGTGAGAACCTCTGTTGTCGATCTGACCCACTTTACGAGCAGGCGATTTGTCGGTTTTAAGGAATTTGTCGTTCGCTTCGTCTAACGTTTCCGCCAATATCAAAGCTTTAGCATTGTTTTGTGTTTGACCTAAATGCTCCAATGAAGCACCTAAAGCCAAGAACTCACCAAGTGAATCCCAACGTAAGTAACCTTCTTCGATAAATTGTTCTACGTGTTTTGGTGCAGAACCTCCGGCTCCGGTTTCGAATAAACCACCGCCATTCATCAACGGAACGATAGATAACATTTTCGCAGAAGTTCCTAATTCTAAAATAGGGAACAAGTCAGTTAAGTAATCACGCAATACGTTTCCTGTAACAGAGATAGTGTCTAAACCGTTTTTCAATCGGTCTAAGGTAAATGTAGTTGCATCAACGATATTTAAGATACGGATGTCTAATCCGGTTGTATCGTAATCTTTCAGGTATTTCTCCACTTTCTTGATCATCTCACGGTCGTGAGCACGTTTGTCGTCCAACCAGAAAACAGCAGGAGTGTTGGATAATCTTGCTCTGTTTACAGCAAGTTTAACCCAGTCCTGAATTGGAGCGTCTTTAGTCTGACACATTCTGAAGATGTCACCCGCTTCTACGTTTTGTTCCATGAAAATAGTACCGTTTCCGTCGTGAACTCTCATGATTCCTTTTGCAGTAGCCTGGAATGTTTTATCGTGTGAACCGTATTCTTCCGCTTTTTGTGCCATCAAACCAACGTTTGGAACCGATCCCATGGTTTTAGGGTCGAAAGCACCATTCTTTTTACAGAAGTTCACAGTTGCTACATATAAACCAGCGTAGTTTCTGTCCGGGATTAAAGCTTTAGTGTCTTGTAATTCGCCTTTTGCGTTCCACATTTTTCCTGAAGAACGTACGAAAGCCGGAACCGAAGCATCCACAATCACATCAGACGGAACGTGGAAATTCGTGATTCCTTTATCAGAGTTAACCATAGCTACAGCCGGACCATTATTTAAAGCTGCTGCAAGAGCCGCTTCAATTTCAGCCTGTTGAGGGTGTCCTGCGATTTTTGCATAAACATCACCTAAACCGTTTTTGGTATCTACGTTTAATGATTTTAAAACATCAGCATATTTTGCGAATACTTCTTCGAAATATACATCTACAATAGCAGAGAAGATGATTGGGTCAGACACTTTCATCATCGTTGCTTTTAAATGCACGGATAATAATTGTCCTTTTGCTTTAGCATCGGCGATTTCTTTTTTCGCGAATGCTTTTAAAGCGGATAAACTCATAACCGACGAGTCGATTACTTCACCTGCTTTTAGTTTAGAAGCCGCTTTTAAGTTGGTTACGTTTCCGTTGGCATCGATAAAGTCGATCACGAATTGAGAGTCGTTTTCAACAGTAACCGATTTTTCACTTCCGTAGAAATCACCAGCTTCCATATGAGCTATTTCAGTGATAGAATCTGCAGACCAGGCTCCCATTGAATGTGGGTTTGCTTTAGCATAATTCTTAACTGATTTTGGAGCACGACGGTCAGAGTTTCCTTCGCGTAAAACAGGGTTTACGGCGGAACCTAAAACTTTAGAGTATTTTGCTTTGATTTCTTTTTCCGCGTCGTTGGCAGGGTCTTCCGGGTAGTTTGGAACTGCAAAACCATGGGCTTGTAATTCAGCAATGGCTTCTTTTAACTGCGGAATCGAAGCGGAAATATTTGGTAATTTGATGATATTCGCTTCAGGCGTTGTGGCTAACTGGCCAAGTTCTGTTAAAGCGTCACCAATTTTCTGATCGTCTTTTAAAAATTCAGGGAAGTTAGCTAAAATACGTCCTGCTAAAGAGATATCGCGTAATTCGATATCGATGTTGGCAGGCGCTGTAAAAGCCTGTACAATTGGTAAGAATGAATGAGTGGCTAACATTGGAGCCTCATCAGTCAAAGTGTAATGGATTTTTGATTTTTGTGCCATTTTGTTGAATTTTAAATGCTATAGCTGTGTTTTTAAAAGTATTTGTTGAAAGATGCTTAAAAAAGCATAGCAAATATAAGAAAATCAGTCCGAAAAGAAGGTGGGAAATTGTCGGGAAATGAACGAATTGCGAGATTGTTATTTTGGACGTTTTAATTTGTCAAAATGACAATTTGAGGTTTAATTTATTGCATAAAAAAAGCCCCGAGGTTATCGGGGCTGATCTTATAAACTTCAGAAAGTGAATTATCTTCTTCTTTCTTTGATTTTAGCTTTTTTACCAGTAAGTTCTCTGAAGTAGAAGATACGAGCTCTACGAACTTTACCTCTTTGGTTCAATTCAATTTTTTGTAAAGCTGGCATGTTTACAGGGAAGATACGCTCTACACCTACAGCACCAGACATTTTACGGATTGTAAAAGTTTCTGTTGCGCCAGTACCTCTTCTTTGGATAACTACTCCTTTGAAGAACTGTGTTCTTGTTTTTTCACCCTCTTTAATTTCGTAGTAAACTGTGATAGTATCACCAGCTGCGAATTCAGGGAAATCTTTTCTTGTTACTAATTCGTCTTGAACAAATTTTAATAAATTTGACATGATTGTTAAAGTTAAATGTTTGAATCAGAGCAACATTCACGGTTATCGTCAGAGGTTGGGCTGAATTAAGGTGCGAAATTACGAATTTTATTCTAATTCACAAATTTCTATCGGAACTTTTCAGGGTAGTTTACAGTCACAGCCGCAGTTCTCAGAACAAAAGATGTCTGCTGCGAATATCAACTGTGACTAAATTATTCATCCAATAAATCAGGTCGACGTGTTTTAGTATGTTCATACGCCATATTCTCACGCCATTTTTCAATTTCAGCAAAATTCCCACTTAGCAATACATCTGGGACTTTCCAGCCTTTGTATTCCGCAGGTCGTGTATAAATAGGAGGGGAAAGCAGATTGTCCTGAAAGCTGTCCGTTAAGGCAGAAGTTTCATTGCTCAAAACTCCCGGAATCAATCGGATGATAGAATCGCATAAAACAGCTGCACCCAATTCACCTCCGGATAAAACATAATCACCAATGGAAATTTCTTTGGTTATGAATTGGTCTCTGACCCTTTGGTCAACACCTTTATAATGGCCGCAAAGAATAATGATGTTTCCTAAAAGAGATAACGAATTAGCCATTTTCTGGTTGAGCGTTTCACCGTCGGGAGTCATGTAAATAACCTCGTCATAATCTCGTTCGCTTTTCAGTTTTGAGATGCAGGCATCAATTGGTTCGATACTCATTACCATACCGGCACCGCCACCAAACTGGTAATCGTCCACATTTTTGTGTTTGTTGGTGCTGTAATCACGAAGATTGTGCATGTGAACTTCCACCAGTCCTTTGGCAATTGCTCTTTTAAGGATGGAAGCTTCAAACGGACTTCGGATTAAATCAGGTAAAACAGTAATAATATCGATGCGCATAATTCAGTTGGGTTACAAAGTTGCAAAGGTAGTAGTTTTGAGGGAAAAGGGAAAAGGGAAAAGGGAAAAGGGAAAAGGGATTTGCCATTACTTATCCCTTTTCCCTTTTTTACTTATGCCTAAAAATGTTAAACTCCGAATTGTCTCAAATGATGGTCCAGATGTTTCCACTGAGCGGTGTCCCATTCTTTTTCAGTCATATGTCCGAAGAAAGGATGTTTAAGATTTTTAATTGTGGACGGGCCTTTGCTGAAACGGGAGATGCTATTGATAAGTTCGGCTTTTGCATTTTCAAATTCAGGGTCGTGTTTCACTATGAATTCTTTTGCAGTAGGTAGATTATGGTCAAAAGGTCTTCGTGAAACCAATTTCTTTTTAGCCATTTTTCCAAAAAGGAAGGCCATAATTCCTTTTTTAATTTGTATTTCGCCGAAGGCTACTTTTAATGGGCCCTGACAGTGTTCCAGCATTTGGCCAACCGTCATTTTTCCCCACTGTGATAATGCAGTAGGCTGAAGTTTGTTGATTCTTTCAATAATGTCTTGAGTACCCTTAGGGTCAAATAAACTTTCCATAGTGTTACGTTTTTTTGATGATGTGTGATTTTATGTATTCGATGGCTTCGTCTGTATTGTCTGTCATTAACAACAAATTCAAGTCTTCTTCGGAAATAGTTCCTTCCTGAATCATTGTGTCACGTATAAAATTACTCAATTTTCCCCAATAATTTTTCCCTAAACAAACAATAGGGCGGGGTGGTAGTTTTTTGGTTTGAATAAGGGTCAGAACTTCGAAGATTTCATCCATGGTTCCCAATCCTCCCGGCATCAGAACGTAAGCAAGAGAGTTTTTCCGCAAAATTGTTTTGCGTGTAAAGAAAAATTCAAATTCAACCATTTTATCTACATATGGATTGGGTTTTTGTTCAAATGGCAATACAATATTACATCCTAAAGAAGTACCGCCGCCTTCTTTCGCTCCACGGTTGGCAGCTTCCATTACGCCCGGCCCACCTCCGGTCATCACGGTAAAGCCATTTTCAGCTAATGTTTTTCCCATCGCCCTGGCCAATTTATAATACATGTGTCCCTCTTTGAACCGGGCCGAACCATAGACGGTTACGCAATTATTTATTTCCTGAAAGGCTGTTATTCCTTCCCATAAATCGGCCATAATTTTAAAGGAATCTCGTATCTCATCGGAAAGATCCCTTTTTGCTTCAAAAAAAATTTTTTGGCTTTCGTGTTTCATGATGTCAGATATTTTTAAAGAGTTCAATCTTATCCATATAATGTGGAACTTGGGCATCCCATCCTTGTTCTTTTAAGGTCTCGCATAAAGCACCGGCACTTTCCTTTTCGCCATGAATCACGAAAGTTTTCATCGGTGCCTGTTTAAATCCGCTTAACCATTGTAACAATTCGTTCCGATCCGCATGCGCTGATAATCCGTGTAGGGTAAATATTTTGGCGTTAACTTCAATTTCCTGGCCGAAAATCCAGATGGTTTTGGCTCCTTCCTGTAAAAGTCTTCCTTTGGAGCCTTCTGCCTGATAACCAGGTATCAGCACAACATTTTTTGGGTCTGAAAGACGACGAGAAAGATGGTGCATTATTCGTCCGCCCGACATCATGCCGTTTCCGGCGATGATAACCAAATCTTGAGTGATATCATTAATTTTTTTGGAATCATCGGGGGTTTTAGATATAATTAGGCATTCTTTTAGTGTCATAAAGGCTTCGTCATCTTCCAGATCGATGTCTTTTAGTTTATGATAGTCACTGTGTTTCCGGTACAATGCGGTTGCAGAAATAGCCATAGGGCTGTCAACTGCAATTTTGATCAATGGTATCTCTTTGGTCATCATAACATTTTTGAGGTACATCAACAGCGTTTGAGTGCGTCCTATAGCAAAAGCAGGAACAATAAGATTGCCGTCTTTCTCAAACGTCTCATTCATTAGCTCAATAATATCATTTCTGTCGGTTTGTTTAATTGCTTTATCGCCGTACGTGGATTCTACCAAGAGTACATCAGCATAGTCTATTGTTTTTGGCGGGTATAGCAGAGGATCATTGTATCGGCCTAAATCCCCGGAAAAAACAATCTTTTTTGTTTCGGTATCACCAGTGAGAGTTATTTCTACAATAGAAGCTCCCAAAACATGTCCGGCGTTATAAAAGGTGACAGCGATTTGTTCCGTGATTTGGATTGTTTCCTCAAAAGAAGCAGTCTTTAGTATTGGCTGAATGCACTCTACGTCCTTCTGGGTGAATAAAGGTTCCGGGTTTTTGTGCTTGGAATAGCCTTTTTTCTTGGCGAATTCAGCATCTTCAACCTGAAATTTTGCTGCATCCATTAACATAAGATGCATTAAATCAGCGGTGGCAGTGGTACAATAAACGGGGTTTCTATAACCTAATCGAATTAAACGGGGCAGATATCCGGTATGATCCGTATGGGCATGGGTTATTATAACGGCATTTATTTCTTCTGGTTTTATTGGCAATTCCGTCCAATTCAGTTCTTTTAATTTTCGTTTTCCCTGAAACAATCCGCAATCGACCAGTAGGTTGAAATGATCTATTTTTAACAGGTATTTCGATCCTGTAACTTCACTGGCTGCTCCTAAAAATAAAATACTTACGTCCATTGTTGATACTGCTTGTTTCGGGTTAGTTTGGGCAGCGATGATAAGAAGTTTTTAAAACTTCATTGTGAAAATCGTTTTTTGTGATAAAACCCTGACGGATGACGTTCAGTTTTCGAACAGTAAGTTAGTGAAATTTTTATTAAACTATTGTTTTATAGTGAGTTATTTTTTTGTTGTAGGTAACATGCACGTGTTTTTTGCTGTTCCAGGTTCTTTTATTGATGTCGAGATAATCTTTAGGGATTTCTATAACTGTTTTGAAATTTATTTAAAGATACAATTCCATTTGGATATCCGCACGATCGTAATCGGTTTCATCCATTGGTGTTTCCTTAAAATTGTATTTTCGGTACAGACTTAGCGCCGGTATTAATTTGGTGCTGGAAAGCAGCATGATTTTTTCGGCTTTTTTCGATTTAGCAAAGTCAATGCAGGCTTCTACTAATAAATTGCCTAGTTTTTGTCCTTGGAATTTCTTGTCGACGGCCAGTTTTGCCATTTCATACACGTAATCGCTTACTTTTTGCATCGCGACAGTTCCGGCAACTTCATCATCAACAAGACAGAAAAAAATCTCACCACCCGGTTTGAGGACAACTTCTTCTATATTTTCAAAGACGTCCAAATCGTGTGGCTCCACATAAAAGTATTCTTCCAGCCAGGCAGTATTTAAATTGATAAATTGCTGTTTGTATTTTGGTTGATAAGTGATTATCTGAATAGACATTTTTTGATGGTTTTCTCTTTTTCAAATGTAAACAGAATCCGAATTACCTGAAAATGGAAGTCGATTATTTATGAAACTTTTTACTTTTAAATTTGTAATTTTGCGGTTCAGAAATTTAAATCAAAATAAGATGCAAGACGGAATTTACGCAAAATTCAACACTTCTAAAGGAGTGATTTTGGTGAAATTAACTCATGATAAAACACCTGGTACGGTTGGAAACTTTGTTGGTTTGGCCGAAGGGAAATTAGAGAACGATGTAAAACCGCAAGGGAAACCATATTATGATGGATTGAAATTCCACCGTGTGATTCCTGATTTCATGATTCAGGGAGGTTGTCCTCTTGGAACTGGAGTTGGCGGTCCGGGTTATCAGTTTGATGATGAATTCCACCCGGAATTAAGACATGATAGTCCAGGAGTTTTGTCTATGGCCAATGCGGGTCCCGGTACAAATGGTTCTCAGTTTTTCATCACTCACATTGAAACTGCATGGTTAGATAACAAACATACTGTTTTCGGACATGTAGTGGAAGGTCAGGATATAGTGGATGCTATTGCTCAGGGAGATGAAATCGAAACATTGGAAATTGTTCGCATAGGTGAAGAAGCTCAGAAATGGAATGCTGTTGAGGCTTTCAGAACTTTTGAAGGTTCAAGAGAAAAAAGATTAGCAGAACAAAAACAATTAGCGGAAGAAGCATTGGAAAAACTGGCTGCCGGTTTCCAGAAAACGGATAGCGGTTTGCGTTACCAAATCATCCAGAAAGGAAGTGGTAAAAAAGCGGAAAAAGGTAAAATGGTTTCAGTTCATTACCAAGGTGCTTTGGATAACGGAACGGTTTTCGATTCTTCATACAAAAGAAAACAACCTATCGAATTCGCTTTAGGAAGAGGTCAGGTAATCGAAGGATGGGACGAAGGTATCGCTTTATTACAGGTTGGTGACAAAGCTCGTTTTGTTATCCCTTCTTATTTAGCTTACGGTTCTCGTGGGGCAGGTGGTGTAATTCCGCCAGATGCAACATTGGTTTTCGATGTGGAATTGATGGATGTGAAGTAATTCAGAATATTCTTAAAAATAAAAAAGCTCTCCTATTAAGGAGAGCTTTTTTTGTTAGTTCTGTTTTGAACTTGATTATAGGTACGGATTCCTTCGGCTGTTGAAGAGCTCGAGTGTAAATCTGTGCTGTCTGGTTTACAAATCTGCGCTATCGGTTTACAAATCGGTGTTATTGGTTTACATAGTTAGTGAGATGATGCTTTTTTATACAAAATTTTACGTTTTAACGTTTTTTTTAGACATTTTAACAAAAATTTTTTCACTCTTCTGAATTAGCTTATAAATTCACCTTCACAATACCACAAATTACAAAATTTAAATACCACAAAAAATTTCCCAAAAATAATTTTGCCTATACGGTTCATATTGCGCATCAAAAATTTTAATATGAATTATTAACCAAAATTATTAATCAAAATTATTAACCAAAATTATTTAATTATGAAACAAGTAAAAGTTTTATCCGTTTTAGCAATCTCAGCATTGCTGTTTGTAAGCTGTTCAAAAGAAGAACCAGTTTCTTCTGAATTTGACGAAAATTCAAAAAATTCAATAGAACAACTAACCGGAAATGGCGCGCCAAGTGGAGCTCATTACAATTTAAACATTATTGGGGTAAAGAATCCCAAAACGTTTAATTATGACGAATACAATCAATCTAATACGCAAGGCAACGGGCGTAGGATCTTTGTAAGTCTTATAGGAAACACAAAAATTCTCCTAAGCAAAGGTGATTTTGATGTGATTGATGCAAATGGTACAGATGGTATAGCTGCGTTCCAATTACCAGAGCCTGATGCAATAGACGATGGAGTAACTGATTATTCAGTTTTCATTCGTACGTTAGGAAAACCAGGGGGTAGCGGATCAATGAAGTCATGTATGGATGGAGATGGCAACCTTGCTACAACTGGAGACACTTACTGCAGTACTGGTGATTACATTGTAAATCTTACTCGTACAAAAGGTCAGAGCAAATTCCAGAACGTTACTAACCAATTGTTGTATGTATGGGCTGACATTGACGGTGACGGTGACATCGACAGAACAGAATTGTTTGACGATGATTTTGAATCTTATTGGTGGGATTATGAAAATGAAGGTTTAAAATTAGTTCAGATGAGATTCTATCCTGGTGTTGAGACACCTGTTTGGGATGATCCAGAACCAACTAGGGTAAACTAATAGCATTGGTGTAAAAAGTTAAAAAGTCTCTGCTTTATAGTAGAGGCTTTTTAAATAGCTTTCTTATAGCAAAACTAAACCTGTTGCTAAATATTCAAATAACCTCTATTTTTTAACTCAAGCTTACTTATGAATACTATCCACAACACCTCTAGTCCGCTGATCAATAAAGAAACTGCTTCATTAAAGAGGAAAATCTTTATCGCAGCATCTTTCTTGCTATTGATTACCTTTATTGCTGTTGTATTATTTTTCAATAAAAAGGAGCCTTCTACAGTTTATGGTTCATATAAGATCTATAGCAATGATCCTATGGTTAACAAGTTTACTTCCGGAGAGGATATCTACCTGAAAGTAAATAATGACCGAACGATTATTTATCATACAACTATCAACGGGAAGCTAAAATTTCATAATACAGGAGTTTTTACCCTTGATGAAAAAACAAATACCTTAGGCATTCGATGGAAAGAAGGTAAACTTCCTTCAAAGTTAAAAATTGAAAAACAAAAAGAAAATTACGTAATCAAAGTTGGCACAACTGTTTATATGAAGGAAAAGGCAAACAGTTAATTCAAACTTATCCTGCTATAAACCCGCTGGCGCGGATTTGTAATACGTGAGCGCAAAGAAAAGTAATAACTACAGCCCTAAAAAGTTGTAGTTTTTTTTTTAAAACCAATCACCATGTTCGCGCACAAAGAGCAAAACATTAATTCCAACGTTGCTTTGTTGCATTTGTTCTCATAGCGATTGTTGGTGCGGATTCCTTTGGCTGTCGCTATACTCAAGTGCAAATCCATGTATCGGGATTTATTTGAGACAATTTTTTGCATTCAATTTTTTTGTTACAGAATCTGTATCTTCTTTTTTACAGTTATTTTTTTGTTACAAGTGGAATTCAATATACTTTGGTTGAGGCTCCCTAAGCCCAATGCGTTATGTGTAAAAATAGATAGTGCGAATTGTATAGGAACGAAACGAACTGAAAAAGTAAAAATTTGCTATTGTGTTTACATCATAAAATATCTCCTTCAATTTGTCTGTTTGAAAGCTTTTCTTACATTTGAAATTTAAATACGTGATTTTTTTCTTTAAATATGAAAAGTAGACTTTTGTTAGTGTTGTCAGTTGTTTTTGTCTCATGTGCAAGTAAAAAAGAGATAATAACGAAGGCAACTGCGCAAATCCAAATTGATGACAGAATCTCACTTTTTAGGAACGCCTATAATATGGCGGTGGAAGATAAAGAAGCCGATTCCATTTATCGCAATATGGTAAATGATTACTATTTTGAATCCCGAAAAAAATACAGCAATTTAAGGAATCATCCGTTGATTGATTTTATAAGAGGAGGAAAGTATTGGGGGGTTGATCTGCCTTCTATAGCTTTATGTTTTGAAAATGAGACCTACAAAATCAGGAAAAATGTCGATTTTGAAGATTTGAATGATAACTTCAAATGGTATGCTGCCCGGATGGATACTCTTTCTGTTTTATTGGCTGATTTTCACGAAAAGAGTAAAAATACTGTTGTAAAATTAGAAGAAATCAATTTTGAGAAATTCAATAATGAGTTGCTTTTAAATAAGGTTGACGAGAAATTCAACGACTTTTTCAGAACAACGGTAAAAGCTAAAGTCAATATTTATTTCGATCCGTTGAATAGCTATGTGAATAAACCGATTACGTTTGTTGATGATGGACCGAAAATTACCAATTTTCTTATCGGTTACTATTCAAAAGACATAAATGATACTCCGAAACATTTTGATGTGCAATGGGATGAGAATTACAGAAGAGCCGTTTTTCAGGGAATTACAAGTTCGTTTACCGCCAAATTGTTTCGTAAATATTATGATAAAGAGTTGAAAACGGCTTTGCTTCGTCCGAAATACCTCGATGTTGATTTGGAAGCAGAAATAAACATGGGAATAGCCGCTAAACTAATGAGTGTTTATTATCCGAAAGAAGTTGGGGAGAAAGAATATGAAAGATTATCTCCGAATACAAAAATTGTCTTTGATGTAATGGGGAAGTATGTTGATGATAAAGAGATGAGCATCAAAACCATATACAAGGAAATTATGATTGAAATGAAAAAAGCTTATAGGTAAACTCACTTTTGTACATTTGTGCTATTAAAATATACAAAATGCGTTATCTGATTTTTTTATTTTTCCTGGCAATTCAAGTTAAAGCACAAATTCCTGCAATGCATTGCGGCTATGACTTTACATCTTATATGGTTTTGGATGTGCATGAAGACGGGAAAAAGGAAAATATCAAAAATCTGAAAATTACTGTAGTTGACAGTTTAGGGAAAGAGGTGGTGAATGTGAATAATATTTACAGTTTTAGGGACAGTAATAAAACGCTTCAGTTCTCGATGAACTATCAGATTGACGAAAACGGGAATAAAATAACTATCGAAAACACAAAAGCCCGTTGGTTTTTTCCTTACGCGAAAGACAATTACCTTTTGTCTATATCGGCCACTTTTCCTGCGGATAATTTCAGTGTTAAAATAGAAGATCCTGCTAAAAAGTACAAAACGCAAACCATACAGCTGTTTGCTTTTAATATGTATGTACTCTGTGCGAGTCAGGCAGAGAAGACCGTACAATTCGGACGCAAGGCGAACCGTCCTATTGACGTTGTTTTGGAGAGAAAGTAGAATATAGAGAATAGATGGTAAGAAATAGATATTGCCAAAATTTGACAAACGACTAACTCTCCTTCCATTTAATATTGCAGCCTAAACTAGGTTTTTGATTCGGATTGATGCTTCGGTTGTAAATTACTCCGTCAATGGCATTGCGTAAATCACTGCCGCTTAACGGAATTCCGTTTCCTGGACGACTGTCGTCCAATTGACCGCGATATACCAACTTATTCTGATTGTCAAATAGGTAGAAGTCGGGAGTGCAGGCAGCATCATAGGCTTTGGCTACTTCCTGGGTTGCATCATACAAATAAGGAAATTCGAATCGATGTTGTAGGGCGAAATCTTGCATCAGTTCCGGTGCATCCTGTGGATAATTTACGACGTCGTTGCTTGAAATGGCAATAATTCCTAAACCCTGAACTCTATAATCGTTTGCGATTCTGACAATTTCATCAATTACATGATGGACAAACGGACAATGATTGCAGATAAACATTACCAGTGTCCCCTTGCTTCCTTTTAAATCGGCAAAAGAATAGGTGTGGCTTGAATAGGTGTCCTTCAGATGGAATTCCGGAGCCATCGTGCCTAACGGTAACATATTGGAAGGTGTACGTGCCATGATGATTTTCGTTTACGCCAAATTACAATAAAAATAAATTTCCCGAAATTATTTTTTACATTAGTAATGTGAAACCCCAATTATATGAAAACATTACAGCAATGGTTTGATGAGTACGGAGTTAGTCATCAGAATCCAATAAACAAAAAAATACATTTTATTTGTGTTCCGGCCATTTACTTTTCTATTATCGGTTTACTGATGAGCATCCCGAGTGGTATCCTGATGAGGGTTTCACCTTTTAAAGAACCCATGATTGATAACTGGGCGGTAATAGTTTTGCTTTTTGTGTTATCTTTTTATTCCAGGCTGTCGTTAATGATGGCGATTAAGATTTCGATTTTCTCAGCGATTTGTATCGCAATCAATTACATTATAGGTTTGTCGTTTCCGTTGTGGAAGCTTTCCCTGCTTATTTTTGTTTTGGCTTGGATAGGTCAATTTTACGGGCATAAGATAGAAGGGAAGAAGCCTTCATTTTTGAAAGATATTCAGTTTTTGCTGATTGGTCCGGCCTGGGTTATTGAAAATCTGTTTACATCTAAAAATAAAGAATAATGCTTAGTTGGGAAGAATTTGAAAAAGTGGAAATGCGCGTGGGAACCATCATCGAAGTAAATGATTTTCCCGAAGCCCGAAAGCCGGCCTATCAACTCACTATTGATTTTGGTGCCGAAATAGGTGTCCTGAAATCATCAGCACAAATAACAAAACGTTACACTAAAGAGGAATTGGTGAAGCGGCAAATTATTGCAGTAGTCAACTTTCCGAAAAAACAAATTGGAAAATTTATGAGTGAATGTCTTGTGTTGGGAGCTGTTGGTGAAGATAATGATATTGTTTTACTGTCACCAGATTTTAAGGTAGAGAACGGACTGAGAATCGCTTAAGTTAATGTTGACGTTCTTTCCCAGATCGGATTTAATTTGAAAATGGATTTAGTCAAATCAATGAAGGTTTGCTAATGAAATAAAAAAGTCCAAAGTTGTAAGGCTTTGGACTTTTTTAATATATGTTTATGACGGATTATTAAATATCATCAAAATCAATATCAGTGTAGCTTCCTGAAACTTTTAGTTCTGCTTCTGCTTCTTCTCTTCTTTCGCTGAAATATTCTTTTTTGAAATCTTTTTGATGTCTTTCAGAGATTACTTCTTCCCCTTTATGGTTTAATACATAAGAAGTCATTTCGTCCAAAATATCTTTAAAGGCTGCGAAATCTTCTTTGTATAAGTAGATTTTGTGTTTTTTGAAATGGAAAGAGCCATCTTCTTCAGTGAACTTTTTGCTTTCGGTAACTGTAATGTAATAATCGTCAGCTTTAGTTGCTCTTACGTCAAAAAAATACGTTCTTCTTCCGGCTCTTAAAACTTTAGAAAAAATTTCTTCTTTTTCTAACAAATCATTTTCTCTCATAATCCTTCTGTCAAAATATTAATTGTGTTAAGTAGAAACCAAAAATCTGAAAAAAAACCAAAATAACAAACATTTTATTGCATTTCTTTTTCGGAAAGTTGCTTATAAAACAATTCTTTGTAATAACCTTCCTGATTTACAAGCTGATAGTGTGATCCTTCTTGAATTATTTTTCCATCTTCCAGAATAATTATCTGATCGGCATTTTTGGCAGAGGAAACACGGTGGCTCACAATGATTGTGGTTTTGTCTTTACAGAATTCCATTAGATTGTTCAGGATTGCTTCTTCTGTTTCGGTGTCAACCGCCGAAAGACAGTCGTCTAAGAGTAGGATGGGAGCATCTTTAATCATTGCACGGGCTATGGAAACCCTTTGTTTTTGCCCGCCCGAAAGTGTAATTCCGCGTTCTCCTAAAACTGTATCGTATTGGTTTTTGAATTTCACTATGTTTTTATGAACAACTGCTTTTTTGGCCGCCGCGATAACTTCTTCATCGGTAGCTTCTTCTTGTCCGAATTTGATGTTGTTTTTTATGGAATCAGAAAAAAGGAATGCGTCCTGGGGAACGAAACCGATATGATTACGAACATCATACAGGTTGAGGTTTTTGATGTTGGTTCCGTCAATTTTTACGGCGCCGTCTTTTACATCATATAATCGGCTGATAAGGGAAAGGATTGTTGATTTTCCGGAACCTGTTTTTCCTAAAATAGCCAGTGTTTCGCCTTTGTTTATGGTGAATGAAATGTTTTTCAGCGCTTCTATATTGGTGTCTTCGTAGGTAAATGAAACGTTTTCGAAAGTGATATTTCCTTTGATTTCGGATTTTTCATTTACGGTATTCTGGATTTCAGGAACTACTTTCAGGAATTCGTTGATTCGTTTTTGTGACGCTTCGGCTTCCTGAACCATTGAAGAAACCCAGCCCAAGGAGGCTACGGGCCATGTCAACATGTTGATGTAAAGGATAAATTCGGCAATCACACCAATATCCGGAATCGAACCGTTGATGTACATCATTCCGCCTACATAAATAACGACAAGGTTACTTATTCCGATCAGTAAAATCATCAGCGGACCAAATAAGGATTGTACCCTTGCCAAATCAAGGTTTTTGGTTTTGCTTTCTTCGGAAAGGTTTTTAAAATCGTTTTGTTTGTTGTTTTCTATGGCATAGGCTTTTATAACTCTGATGCCTGAAAATATTTCTTGTGTAAAAGTGGAAAGTTTCGATAAATTCTGCTGGTATGCTGTACTTCGTTTATTGATTTCGGAACTGATTTTGAAGATACTGTAACCTAAAATAGGTAAGGGTAATAATGAGTAAAGGGTTAACTTCGGTGAAACAACATACATCTGAACAGTAACCACCGCAAAACGGATAATTGTATTTATGGAATACATTACGGCCGGGCCTACATATTGACGCACTTTTCCAACATCTTCACTGATGCGGTTCATTAAATCTCCTGTTCGGTTTTGTTTGTAGAAATGTTGTGTAAGCCTTTCGTATTGCTGGAAAACCTCATTTTTCAAATCGAATTCAATATGACGCGACATTACTATTAATGTCTGGCGCATCAGGAAAGTCAAGAAACCGGCAATAAGGGTTGTGGCCAGAATCAATAAGATGTTTTTCAATAAGATTTCCTGTGTGATATTGTAAGATAATTTGCTATGTTCTAATGTTTTAATCGAGTCGCCGACTAACTTTGGAGTATATAAAGTAAAAAATTGGGCAGCAACCGTAATGAAAACACCCAGTAGGAAGCTGTATTTATATTTGATAAAGTATTTATTTAAATATTGTAGTTCTTTCATTTTTGGTTTTGCTTTATTAAAAAAATCTCATTTTTTATCTTAAAAAATTAAATAAAAATTTTAAAAAATAACGTTTAAGTCTTGAAAATAAATATTAATTAAAAATTAAAATAGGCGAACTGTATTGAAATATTCTGAATAAAGATGTAATTTTGCTTTCTGTTTTTGAATATAATTCAACTTTAAAAAAGATTTACAACATGATAACAGAAGTAACAAACGCTAATGAGCTTCATAAAATCGACCCTGTTTTTGGTCAGGTTTCATTTGATAATCATGAGCAAATCGTATTTTGTCACGACAAAGATACTGGTTTAAAAGCAATTATTGGTGTTCATAATACGGTTTTAGGGCCTGCTTTGGGAGGAACGAGAATCTGGAAATATACCAACGAATGGGAAGCATTAAATGATGTATTGCGTTTGTCTCGAGGAATGACTTATAAGTCAGCAATTTCAGGTTTAAACCTGGGTGGAGGAAAAGCGGTTATTATTGGAGATTCTAAAGTGGATAAAACACCTGAATTGATTATCAAATTTGGTCAGTTTGTTAATTCACTAAGCGGAAAATATATCACTGCTGAAGACGTAGGTTCTACTACAGCAGATATGGATTTAATCAGAGATTATACTCCTTATGTAACTGGAATTTCTGAATCAAGAGGTGGTTCTGGTAACCCTTCTCCAGTAACTGCTTACGGAGTTTACATGGGAATGAAAGCTTCTGCTAAATACCAATTCGGTTCTGATAATTTAGAAGGTAAAAAAGTATTGGTTCAGGGTATTGGTCACGTAGGTGAAACTTTGGTGGATTTAATCACTAAAGAAGGTGCTATTGTTCAGATTGCTGATATCAACGAAGCTCGTCTACAGGAAGTAGGTGCTAAATATGGTGCTAAAGTTTTCAATAGTGGTGATTTGTACAGTGCTGATGTGGATATCTATGCACCATGTGCTTTAGGAGCTACCATCAACGACGATACTATCGAAAAAATCAAAGCGAAAGTTATCGCTGGAGCTGCAAACAACCAGTTGGCTGTTGAGCAGGTTCACGGAGCAAGATTACAGGAAAGAGGCATTTTATATGCTCCGGACTTCTTAATCAACGCAGGTGGAATCATCAACGTTTACGGTGAAATTGCTGGTTACGGTAAAGATGAAGCGATGCGCAGAACTGAGAATATCTACAACACTACTTTAGATATCTTCAACTATGCTAAAGAAAATAACATCACTACACACCAGGCAGCTATGAGAATGGCTCAGGAGCGTATTGATGCAAGAAAAAAAGAAAACGCAGGAAAGTAATTTTCACTGTCAATAATATTTCATAATTTTGCGGAGCGGAAGATATTCTTTCGCTCCGTTAATTTTTAAAGTTCTTACAGCAGATGTTAAACAGAAGACATATCCGTGTAAAAGTGATGCAGTCCATTTATGCCATGCATCAAAACAATTCCGATAATCTTGATAAGGAAGAGAAATTCCTGTTTCAGAGTATCGAAAATATTCAGGATTTATATCTTATCATGCTTTCCGCTTTAGTGGAAATCAGAAAGTCGGAGGAAGATTTTATCGATAAATCCAGTAAAAAACATCTTGCTACAAAAGAAGAGCGTAATCCCAATACAAAATTTATAAAGAACCAGGTGCTTGAATTGTTGGAAGAGAATAATTCATTGAGCATTGCTTTGGAAGACAGAAAAATAACGAATTGGAAAAACAATGACGATTATATCCTGTTGCTTTTAGATGAAATCAAAAACAGCGAACTGTATAATAAGTATATGGAGACAACTGTTAATGATTTTGAAGAAGACAAGCAGTTTGTAGTGGATATCTTTTCGGAAATTATCGCGCCGAACGAAAAGCTGTATGATTATTTAGAGGATAACAAATTAACCTGGGTTGACGATATCCCGTTAGTAAATACAATGATCCAAAAGCAGTTGAAGCAAATTAAATCGGCTGATGATACTTCGTTTTTTGTACCTCGATTGTATAAAGATTCAGACGATAAGGATTTTGTGAAAAACCTTTTCCGCAAAACGGTTCTTAACAATAATGAACTGGCGAAAGAATTCATGGATAAAACTCCAAATTGGGATACAGACCGTATTGCCGAAATCGATACCATCATTTTAAAAATGGCAATCTGTGAATTTTTGAAATTCCCTTCAATCCCTGTTAAAGTAACTATTAACGAATATTTAGAATTAGCGAAAGAATATTCTACACCAAAAAGTAGTATTTTTATCAACGGAATTTTAGATAATTTAGTCAAAGAATACCAAAAAGAAAATAAATTAATCAAAACCGGAAGAGGTTTAATGTAATTAACTTTTTTAAATTATGATCAAAAGAACTTTAGGAATGTTGGCTGTAGCTGCTTTAGTGTTGTCGACTTCTTGTAAAAACAGAAATGTGTCGGAAAAAATCGATGAAACAAACGTTGAAAAAGTAACAGCTGAAAATGCGGTTAACGGAAAATTGCCTGTTATAAAATTTAATGAAATGGAGCACGATTTCGGAACTATCAAAGAAGGTGAAAAAGTAGAGACTGTTTTCAAAATATCGAATGAAGGTGAAGCTGATTTGATTGTAATGAATGCACAGGGAAGTTGCGGATGTACTGTTCCGGAATGGCCAAAAGAACCAATCAAACCGGGAACTTCTGCTGATATGAAAGTTACTTTTGACTCCAAAGGGAAACCGGGTCAGCAGCACAAATCAGTTATTTTAACAACAAATACTAAAGAAGGTTCTGAAAAAGTTGTAATTACAGCAATGGTTTCACCAAAATAATTTTACTCACACTGAATAATAAATACTAAGATATATGGGACAAATAGGGCAGTTTTTGCCGATACTTTTAATGTTTGTGGTTGTTTATTTTTTAATGATCAGACCGCAACAGCAAAGAGCAAAAAAAGAAAAAGAATTTGAGGCTTCAGTAAAAGTGGGAGACAAAATCATTACTAAGTCAGGAATTCACGGTAAAATAGCCGAGTTGTATGATGACACAGTGGTTGTAGAAACGATGGCTGGTAAAATTAAAATGGAGCGTTCTGCCATTTCTATGGAATTGAGTATGAAAGCTAATGCTGCAAAATAATTTTTAAGAAGCATAAGTAAAAAGTCCCGATTGATGTCGGGACTTTTTATTTTCTGAAATGATATGTTTAGTTTTCGCTGACATCTTCAGGGGACGTAATTTTATCGGCTAAAAATACTTCTGCCTTAATTAGCCATGAAAAGGCAAACGCCCATAAAGCAAGAATTTCAAAAGCGATGAAATAAACGGTATTTTCGACCGTGTTTTTTACAGTCGGAATATTGTAAAGAAGCAGCATTACGATACAGAAAACAATTGTCCATCCGCAAAATTTATAGATCTTGTTTCTGCGGATTTTCATTCGGGTTAGTGTGCCTTTGGTTTTGATAAACTGAACCAGTGAAAAATAGGCGAGGGATGCAAAAAACAAACCCGCGCAGATGTAATGAACCCAACTGACGGTATCTTGAGTTGCATTATTTTCTGCTGTCGGGAAAAAGGATACCCCAAGAGCGAAAATACCAGCGAAGTTTCCTGTAAAGTTATCAGATACTAACTCACCTTCTTCTTTATCGTGTCCTTTGTAGGTAAATAAAAAGATGGCAACGGCGCAGAGCAAACCTACAAAAACATCTCCCATGCAAGTGTAATAGTAATGACTGACAGAGTTTTGCCGGACAATTGCTTTTTGTTGAATGATATGTCCTATTATAAGAATTATGGGTAGAAAAAAGCCAGTGGCCCCCACGAATAAACGTAACTGTTTGTATGAGATTAACTCCGGAGTGGTTTTTAAGAAACTCATGATCAGTTTTTTGAAGGTTTAATCAAATATAAGTATTTATCTTACAGTTTTTATTTGAAAATGGTAATAAAAAAAAGCCCCTGTAATTCGGGACTTTCATATTATCTGTATTTATCATTTAAACCAATGCCTTTGAGAATCATCGGTTTTATTTTTTCGATTCGGCTGAGTTTGGTTTTCTCCTGTTTGGCTGTTTCAATGTATTCCAGAAATTCACGTTGCTTATAGGGTGAAAAGGCTTCGAAAGCTTTTGCTAATGCAGTATCGTTTTTTAATTCTGCTTCCAATAATTCCGAGACAATCGTTTCTTTCTTTTCCGGTTTTTTGGAAAGTCCGGCTTTTTCATTTGCGATAGCTTCATTTATATATTGAAGGATATATTTTTCATTATCGAGGATCTCCTGTTTCGATGCGAATCGCCATTGACGGAGCGCTTTGGTCACGCCTTCATTGGCATTGATAAGAATCTTTTTCTCGTCTTTCAGGAAAACGCCGTTGAAAAACCAAATGCCAACATAGGATTTAAATCCGCCAATACCCACTACGTTTTTTTTATTGACAGTATAAACTGGTCCGCCCCATTTAATCATTTCTTCCAATTCGGTTTTGGAGATAATGGATTTTACTAAATCAAGTTCTTCTGCCCATTGGTCGTTATTGCTCCATGGATTCTTTTCTTCCATAATGAAACTATTTTGTCCATTCGATTTTGGCTGCCGAAATGATATCCAGTTCCAAACGAATGGTATTGTTTATCTTAAATTGATTTCTAATGTAAAAATTTATTGGTGATTTATAATCGGAACCATTACTTTTTTTATCATTGTTATGGTCAATTACCCAGCCGTTGAGTATGTTGGTTTTGGATTTTAATCGTTCCAATAATTTTTGTCCGAACCCTTTTCTCTGAAAAGAAGCATCGATAATTTTGACAAACCAAGTTTCGTTCTCTCTTTCGAAAAGAAGTGCCCAGCCTACGATTTTTAGATTTTCATCCGTCAGTAAAAAATGTGTTTTATTTTCAAGTTTACCGAGATAATTTTCAAAATCAACAAGAGTTTCATAGCATAGTTTTTTTGGATACTCCTTATTCCAAAGTTCAAATAGCTGAAGTTTTTGTCCTTTCGATAAATCTGTTGTTTCTACTATGGTATGCATGGATTTTTTTGTTTAAGATTGAAAAAAAATAAACCGCAGATTCTCAGATTTAGGTTGATATATCTTCGAATCTGCGGTAAAATTATTCTGACGTCAGTAGGACTTATTTCTTGTATTTTTCAGCTGTCAATTCTGCAATTTTGATAATTACTTCAATAGCTTTCTGCATGCTTTCTACCGGAACATATTCGTATTTTCCGTGGAAATTATGTCCGCCTGCAAAGATGTTAGGGCAAGGTAATCCCATGAAAGATAAACGCGAACCATCTGTACCACCACGAATAGGTTTAATTAACGGTTTGATATCTAAAGCTTTCATAGCTTGTTCCGCTAAATCCACAATATGCATAACTGGTTCGACCTTTTCGCGCATGTTGTAGTATTGGTCCTTTACTTCGATTTCAACGATGTCGGTGCCAAATTGCTTCATGTATTTTTTATTGAACTTATCGGCAATTTTTGCAACCAGTTTTTTGCGTTTTTTGAATTTCTTGCGGTCGTGATCACGAATGATTAACTGCACGTTGGTCTCTTCAATGCTTCCGTCTAAATGTACCACATGGAAAAATCCTTCGTAACCTTTCGTTCTTTCCGGCACTTCATCTTTCGGTAATTTGGAGATGTATTTCGTAGCCAAAAGCATGGAGTTGATCATTTTTCCTTTAGCATACCCCGGGTGCACACTTTTTCCTTTGAATTTTAGTTTTACGCCAGCTGCATTGAAGTTTTCATATTCCAATTCGCCAATCTGGCTTCCATCCATGGTATAAGCCCAATCGCATCCGAATTTCTCTACGTCGAAGAAGTCGGCACCACGGCCAATTTCCTCATCAGGGGTGAAACCAACTTTCAGTGTTCCGTGTTTGATATGCGGATTCTGAATCAGGTATTCCATCGCTGTTACGATTTCGGTAACACCGGCTTTGTCATCTGCACCCAAAAGCGTAGTTCCGTCGGTTGTGATTAAAGTTTGTCCTTTATATAATAGCAGGTCTTCGAAATAATTCGGAGACAACACTATGTTTTTTTCTTTGTTCAGGATGATATCACCACCATCGTAATCTCTAACAATCTGCGGATTTACATTAGCCCCTGTAAAATCAGGAGTCGTGTCAAAATGCGACACAAAACCAATGGTAGGCACCTCGTAATCTAAATTACTTGGCAACGTTGCCTGAATATAAGACTTGTCGTCAATGGTTACATCCTGTAAACCGATGGCTTTTAATTCTTCGACTAATTTGTTGGCCAAATCCCATTGTTTAGCGGAACTCGGTGTTGTGTTTGAATTTGGATCGGCTTCCGTATCTATGGTTACGTAACCTATGAAACGATCGATTATATGTTGCATAGTATTTAAATTTTTGAGAACACAAATATAACGTTTATGCATCAAAATCAAGATGGAAATAAAGTTTAGGGAATAAAAAAAGCTCCCTGAAGGAGCTTTGTATTTTAAGTGCTGAATGATTACCAATCGCTTTTACTAGCGCTTGATTTAGCCATTTCTTTTTTGATGTTCGCTTTGATGTTTTCGATTTCATCGTTGATAGCTGCGTAGTAGGCTTTCAGTGTTTCTGCAGTTTTAGGTTTTTGAGCCGCTTTTTCGGAAGCCGTTTTGTCAAACATTTTCTCTATAGGAGTTTCGGAAACCTCTGTTTTAGTAAAGATGTTTTTTATATCATACTTGTATTTGTTGTCTTTTGAATAAATGTCAATAGTGTAGAACAATTTTACTTTAACATCGCTTGCATTTATTTTTACCGTCATGATGGAATACTGAGTGCTGCTAACTGATGCAGCTTCAGTGTTTTGTTTTAATTTATCTTGGGTAATTTTATAGGTATTCACAAAAAACATTTTGGAGTTAGTGAATAAATCCTGTTTTATTTTTCCTTCAGCCGGTACAACTTCAGTAAAAATAATCTGCCCGTTTTCGTTCAACGGGAATTCGAATTTTTCTTGCGCATTAATGTTTAGGGCGAATAGTACTAATAATAAGAATATTCTCTTCATGTCCTTTTTTCGTTTTAGTTAATAAATTTTAATTTAATGATTGGGTTGGTTTTTTATAGCGTTACAATATTAGTGTTTTTTTTAAATCTTTAAGAAAAAAAGAAAGTTCAGGGAGTAATTATTTTGGCCTAAAGGCAGGAGGGTAGTGCGGCCTTCAGTATGTTTTGGGAGTGTTGTCAAGAATAATACTGTGACCGTTTAATTAGTGTTTCAACAGATAATTTTAAAAACCTTGCAATCCGAGAAGTTCTTTTTTTAGATTACCTTTCTCCTGAATTAGGACCTTAAATTTCATACCCATATCAAATATAAGAGTTCGTGTAAGTAGTATTTCTTTTTCAATGGTTTCAATGAGATCTTCATCGGGTATTGCCAATTTATGGAGGGATTCCTTAAAACCAAGTGCCAGTAAAAAATTGGCTTGTGTAGTTAGGCCACAGCAGGTCAATCCGTTTTTTGCTCCCCAATGACATAAAGCGAAAAAATTTACATGTGATGTAATGTCTTGATTTCCTATGTTTTGGTAAGGATCTGCGTTTAAGGTATGTTTGGCATAACACATAAGTGTACCGTTGCGCCTCTCATCTTTGTATAGTTCTGAAGAAGTATGTCCATAATCAATTGTTAGCACATATCCTTTTTTCAAAGATTTGGCAATTTCCGTGATCCATTGTGTGGCCTGGAGGTTTATTTCTGTTTTGAACCCTTTTGGCAGGACAATATTCAGTTCCTTCAGGTAATCCTTCAGTTCTTCCGAAGCTGGTCGCAGTACTTCAACAAAACCATTTCGGTAATCCACAAAAATTTCCATGAGTTCATTTTCCATTACAACACGGTGGACGGCAAAATTATCCACTAATTCATTAGAAAGTATGCAGCCTGTAATTTCAGGAATATCCTGAATAGCATCATACCAGATTATATTTTCATGGAGAGTAGCTTTTTCTTTTTCCACTAATGCAGGACTTTTTTCAATGATGCAATACTTTAGTTTTTTGTAGAACTCGGGTATATTTTTAAGATAATCCAGAATGTCATGACAAAGTTTACCGGTACCGGCTCCGTATTCAACAACTGTAAAAGATCCCTTTCCTGTGAATTCCCACATTTCCGCAAGCTGACGGCCAATTATTGCTCCAAATAAAGGAGTAAGATTAGGACAGGTGTAATAATCGCCTTCAAATCCGGTTTTTTCTCCTGCAGAAGTGTAATAGCCCAATTCCGGGTAATACAGGGACATGTCCATGAAATCCCGAAAGGAAATCGGTCCTTCATTTTGAATTTTAGCTATTATGATATCATATAATCGCATAACTTTATCTTTTTGTGGTATGTAGTTGTTATGTCAAAGTTAAGAATACTATACTTGTCTAGGAATCAAATTGATAGGAAAGTATGTGACAGATTAATAGAAAATAGAATAAATTGTAATTCTTAAGTAAATTGGAATTAAACTATTTTTTACTTCTTTAACGGATTTCGCGAATTGATTTAGAAACACCAAAAGACTTTAATATTTCTGAAGGGAGATATTTAAAATTTAGAGATAATTTGAAATACTTTATGTCAATTTAAAGAAGGAAACCAAATATGTTTTTTTTTTGTTTTTAAATCGTTAATGTTCACTTCAATTATTCCTTAAAATTTAGGTTATTATTATGAGGTGTTATGGAAATTATCCGACGACAATAGGAGACTGTCTTACATTCCGGTTAAAGAGTCTAACTGAAAACAACAATTGCTACTTAACATCATACGGTACGCGCAAAGGTGTTACAAGCTGGAGCATTAAAGGACAAACACACTCGACAATAAGCATAGAAGTAAAGTAGTCAGAAAGCGAAACCTATATTATTTTTTATTACTGTAATAACGGAGAGCCTAAAAGATACAAAGTAAGGTTGATAAGTAAATTGTCAAATTTAGGTAAAGGTAGGGTGTGGCTTTTTGTTTGCCAAAGTACAGGGAAGTTATGCAGAAAACTGCATTTGTATGGTGGTCATTTTTTGCATCGTACCGCATTTATTGGTTTGATGTACAGTAAGCAAATTGAAAGTAAAAAGAGCAGAGAGATGCTTAAAATGTTTAACGGCTATTTTGTATCTGATTCGGTCTATGATGAACTTTATAAAAAATACTTCAAAGCGCATTATAATGGAAAACGACAAAGCGTTTTTTAAAACTTCAAAATAAAATTGATACCGCAAAAAACTATTCGCCTGATCATTTGAATGGCTGGTTATGATGTCGACCTGATTAATCAGTTTTTTTCAAATGCACGAAATGCACAAAATGCACGTCTGTAAAAAAATATACAAATAGATAAAAAAGCCGATCGAATTTTCCTTATTATTCTAAATGCCTTAAAGGTTGGATAAAGAAATAGCTTTTCTTTTAGTCAAATAAATTAAAGGTTAAAATGGTCTTAAATTTAGATTTGAAAAATTGTAATTATTTGTATTTCAGTAAATTTGCCGAAAATATATTGAAAAACATAATGAAAAAAACACTCTTTATTTTTACGCTGTTAATTGCTGGCATTTGTAATGCTCAAAATGAATCAAAACTTATTAATGATACTTTGACAACATCAACCGGGTTTAAAGTTTATAAAGGTTTACCTTTAAAAATTGGAACTGGTTCAATGAACGATGGAGATTTTAAATTTATTAGAATAAATGAAACATCAATGTTTAGATACAATTCAACAACGGGCTACAATGGTATGGTAAATCAAGCGAATGCTTTTGGCAGAAATAATGCTGGACTTACCTACAATGTAAAAGATGTTATGACGAAAGGGAGTAAGAAAAATGGATATGTTTATTATGGTAAAATAGGAAAAGGATTGGTCAATTATGAGGTCGATATAGAAAATGCAATTAAATTTGGAGAAATAGTCGTTCCTGATGAATTTATGCCAAAATTGAAGAATCAAGCACAAGTTTTATCGACAGAAAGCAAATATGACAGATTAAAAAAAATTAAAGAGTTAAAAGATTCTGGAGTACTTTCAGAAGAAGAGTTTCAAAAGGAAAAACAAAAAATAATGAACGAACAATAAAGGATTGTATTAGTCCTTAGCAAGTTTTGTTCCCTTACGCTCCGAAGTGTCACCACTTCGGAGTTTTTGTTTATTGGATTATTAGTATAATAAATATAGACAATCCAAATTTTACTTATTGAGTTTTATAAACATTTGGATTGCTATAGAATCTGAATTTAATTGTTTATTTATGAAATTTTCATTCTATAAATGAAGTGTGGGGTAATTTTTACTTGTTAAAATGCACGAAATGAAGCTATAAAGAACAAAGTTTTTTTCTCTCATTAAAATAAATCCTTTGGGATAAAAATAATTGACCGTACAATAATCGTACAATATTTAAAAAAACAAAACCGCAAAAGCCTTAAAATCAGCTTAATACGGTTTTTTAATGTGGAGTCGGAGAGAATCGAACTCTCGTCCAAACGAGCAATCGAAGAGCTTTCTACACGCTTAGTTTCCGATTAGGTTTTCGACAAAAAGCAAGGCCGGAAACCGCCACTTTTTGCTTAGCTCTATAAGTGTCAGAAAGGATTCAGAACATTACCTTTCCTAGGTTTACTTTTACGGTTCCCCTAAACCAGACGCCATAAACCAAGGCTTCTGAGGAGAATCTAGCTTTCCTACCTGGTAGGAACTAGGCAAATCTTACTATAATTCAGATTAAGCAGCTAAAGCGTAATTATTTTCGCCGTGTAAAATTTTGAAACCTTTTATTAACGAGAATTGTCCCAGTTCTCGACGTGCTTACTTTCCAATTCCACCCGCTGTCAAAACCAGTCGACCCCAATGGTAATTGTTATGATTATAGCAATAAATCATAATGCAAAGTTAAAGTATTTAAAATTCAATTGAAAATTATTGCGCCACTATTCTTTAAATGCTACATTTGGTTGAAAATAAATAAAAACAGACAAAACTAACTTATAAAAATTAAATAATTGTCACGTTTTGTGATATTTTATTAAAAATTATTGAAAGATTGAAGGATGATGAAATTTGGAATTATTAGAGAAAGAAAAAATCCGCCCGACAGACGAGTGGTTTTTACACCTTCTGAATTGGTTAAATTAAAAGCACAGTTTCCGGAGGCAGAAATTAAAGTGGAATCTTCAGATATCCGTATTTTTTCGGATAATGAATATCAAAAATTAGGTTTTGAAATAACCGATGACCTTTCGGATTGTGACGTATTACTTGGAGTTAAGGAAGTGCCCGTGGATGCATTGCTGCCTAATAAAAAATATTTTTTCTTTTCCCATACAATTAAAAAACAGCCGTATAACAAAAAATTACTTGTTGCCTGCCTGGAAAAAAACATCTGCTTAATTGATCATGAAACCATAGTGAACGAATCCAACAACCGTTTGATTGGGTTTGGACGTTATGCCGGAATAGTTGGCGCTTATAATGGATTCAGAGCATTCGGGATAAAATACGAATTGTTCAATCTTCCTAAAGCGGAAACTCTTGCAGATAAAGCAGCATTGATTGAACGCTTACGTCGTCCAATGTTGCCACCAATAAAAATTGTTTTGACCGGATTCGGAAAAGTTGGAATGGGGGCCAAGGAAATTTTGGATGCCATGAAAATTAAGGAGGTTTCTGTTGAGGATTATTTGACTAAAGTATACGACAAACCGGTGTATACCCAAATCGATGTTTTGGATTATAACAAAAGAAAAGACGAGACAATAGTATCAAAAGAAGATTTTTATCAAAATCCGCAGGAGTATGTGTCCGATTTTGATCGTTTTACTAAAGTTTCAGATATTTACATTGCCGGGCATTTCTATGGTAATGGTGCGCCAGTTATTTTAACCAGAGACATGTTAAACGCGCCTGGCAACAAACTTAAAGTAGTTGCAGATATTTCCTGTGATGTTGAGGGGCCTATTGAATGCACTTTGCGTTCTTCCACAATTGCTGACCCGTTTTACGGATATTATCCAAGCGAAGGCAGGGAAGTAGATGTTAATCATCCCGGGGCTATTATAGTGATGGCTGTAGATAATTTGCCGTGCGAATTACCAAAAGATGCCAGCGAAGGTTTTGGGGAAATGTTCCTGGAGCATGTTATCCCCGCGTTTTACAATAATGATAAAGACGGAATTTTGGAGCGTGCAAAAATTACTGAGAATGGTAAGCTAACCGAAAGATTTAAATACCTACAGGATTATGTAGATGGTAAATAAAAAAGTCCCGATTAAATCGGGACTTTTTTATTATCGTTTTTTGATAAAAATAGTTCTAGCTATTGATTATTGGAGTTGTTCCAGTCAATTTTTCTCGAGAAGTACATTACCAGACCTAAAATGATAAACAGTCCGATGCTTCCAACAAGCAGCGCATAATTCTCTAATTGTATAATCACATAGATGAAGGTATAAATACCACTCAGCGCCATTCCGATAAACAATGGGAACTTTTTGGTTTTCAGAAAGGTAATGGAGTATAAAACAATCATCCCGATTACAGCGACCGATGCAATCAGATAGGCCAGAGAGAAACTTGAATGCTCAGTTATAGCTATCAGTAGTGTATAAAACATGATAAGCGCCAGACCTAACATGGTGTACTGAAAAATATGAATGTTTATTTTGTTGATCAGCTGAATTAAAAAGTAAACTAAGAAGGTAAGTCCGATTACCAGGAATCCATATTTTGAAGCACGGTCGTTCTGTTGATATTCGTCGACTGTTTCAATTAGTTTTACGCCAAAGGAATATTCATTCAGATTCGGGATTTTTGTTATGTATTGTTGCGAAAATGAACGATTTACATCCAGTATTTTCCAGTCGGCATGGAACCCTTTTTTGCTGATGGATTTGGTTGCATCGTTTGCTGCAAACATGCCTTCAAAACTTGGAGAGTCCCAGTCCGAATTCAGACTGATCTGCGTCGTTTTTCCAATCGGGATGAATTTTACACTGTTGCTTCCGTTGTATTTCATCGCAAAACTGAAATCCAGTTTTCCGTTTGGTGCCAATGTTTTATAGTCGAAAGTTCCTGTTTCAAGCATGCCGTAAAAATTATCATCGGACTCTTTTGATTCAAAGTTGAAATTCTGTTGATTGAGTTTAACAGCCAAATCACTTTTAATGCTTTTCAGATTAGTTGTTTTGACTACCAATGAAGCCTTGTTCCATTCTAAATCCTCGTTTGTTAAATCCAGTTTTTCAAAATTCAGATTGCCGAAGTATCCGTCAAATTTCATATCGGCCGTATAGACCACATTGCTGTAAATACCTCTTTTTAATGAAGTGTTCTTTTTGATATCCGAAATATTGCTGAGATTATCCGGGAAGAAATAAGCATATTCTACGCTGGTTTTTCTTTCAATGCTGGTTTGATTCGTCTTAGAATCAACTACGGCAGTTTCAGTGTAACTTTTGTAGGGAACTTTTAGTGTCGGTCCATAAAAAAATACGTCTTTTCCCCATAACTGGTTGACTTCATTAACTACTTCTTTTTTTCTTTCTGATCGTTCGTGGATCAAGTCATTTACAAATGCGAGCGGAATCAGTAAAACCAATGTCAGCACTCCGACCATTATCATTTTGATGGTTGTTGACTGAAGGAATGATCCAAGGAATGATCCTTTGTTCTGATTGATGTTTTGATTTTCCATTGTGTTTTGATTTTATATTAAAGTTTTTTTGTTGTTTAAAGTACTTTGAATTTCAAAGTTTGTGCATAAAAAAATATTTAGCTCTTCTGTATCAATTTTTCAAGTGCTTCAATGTGATCGCGAAATGCCTTTCGACCTTCGGGAGTTGCCCTATAACTTGTATTGGGCTTTTTTCCTATGAATTGCTTTTCAACAATTATATAATTTTCCGACTCAAGTGCTTTGGTATGGCTCGCTAAATTCCCGTCAGTTACTCCTAATAGTTCTTTAAGCGTAGAGAAATCCGCCGATTCGTTGACCATCAATACCGACATGATTCCCAATCGGATACGGTGATCAAAAGCTTTGTTGATATTTTGAATAATATTTTTCACGGTTATTTTCTGTCGTATTTAAAGTACATAACCGATCCGTAAATAATATGACAAATCCCAAATCCGATAACCCAGAAATATAAGCCATATCCTGGAAATTCAACGGCCATAAGCCCTAAAATCACCTCGGTAATTCCTAAATAACGCACATCTCTTAATGTATATTTGCTGGCATTAACACAGGCTAAACCATAAAAAATAAGTGTAATAGGGGCCACCAGTCCGTAATAACCATTTCGCAGTAGCAATACGGCAAAAATTCCTCCGGTAACAAGTGGGATGAAAAAATTGATTAATAGTCTTTTTGAAGAAGTATTCCACACGTCTTCACCCACCTTTTTTGCTTTTTTTACTGTGAGTATATAGGAGGTTAGTAAAGAGGCGACAAGGACTATTAAGGCTGTCAGCAGAATAAGTTTAAAAGTGCTGCTTTCAAGGGTAATATAGTTTTCTGTATGATTTTCAATCAGATAATAAACATAGCCTGCCCCGACCAAAGCGTAGATTCCGGCCAAAACGCCAGACAAACCACTTAAAGAAATAAACTGTGTCGATTTGTTCATCAAATCTTTTATTTCCTTAATATCCTGCAAATAATCTTGAGTGTTCATATAAAGTACTTTGAAAAACAAAGTAAGTTATAATAATTGAAATGGACAAGTTTTTTTGAAAGTTTTTGTTGTGTGAAACTTTGCAGTATGTATGAATAAAATTTAAACCGGCTATATAGCCGGTTTAAATTTTATTAAAATTTGTTGATTGTTTGTCTGATGGCAACGAGTTTGTCCATTAGTCCTTCAAATAAATCCAGGTGAAGCATATTGGCTCCGTCGCTTTTCGCGTTTGCCGGATCAAAATGGGTTTCAATGAAAATTCCGTCAACACCTACAGCTATACCTGCTTTGGCAACCGTTTCAATCATCTCAGGTCGTCCGCCGGTTACACCAACCATTTGGTTTGGCTGTTGTAATGAATGGGTAACATCCAAAACGGTAGTGGCAAATTGCTGCATGGTAGGAATTCCACGGTAATCCACGATCATATCTTGATATCCGAACATGGTTCCTCTGTCGGTTACCATAACATTCTGATTGTTGCAGTCGATTACCTTTTGCACTGCGTGTTTCATGCTTTCCGGACTCATGAATTGTCCTTTCTTAAGATTTACGGTTTTTCCGGTATTTGCGGCAGCTACAACCAAATCGGTCTGGCGTACTAAAAAAGCTGGAATCTGAAGTACATCCACATACTCGGCAGCCATCGCCGCATCTTCATTGGTATGGATGTCAGTTACGGTAGGTACACCGAATTCTTTTGATACTTTCTGAAGTATTTTCAAAGCTTTTTCGTCACCAATGCCAGTGAAGCTGTCTATTCTGGAGCGGTTGGCTTTCTTAAACGACCCTTTAAAAACATAAGGAATTTTAAGTCTGTCGGTTACGGAAACCGCTCTTTCTGCAATTCGCATTGCCATTTCTTCTCCTTCAATGGCACAAGGTCCAGCTAATAAGAAAAAATTTCCGCTGTCTGTATGTTTAATCTGTGGTATGTTCTGTAAATTCATGATTGTATCTAAAAAAGTTGTACAAAGATATAATAAAAAAACCTTCTAATGAAGTTGTTAGAAGGTGTGAAATCTTATAAAAATCTTAAAGTTTTAATTATTTATTCTGAAAATTTTTAATCTTGAAGCCAACCGGGCACATAATTTTGCCTCTTTCGTAAATGTTGAAATACAAACGAACAGGTTTGTTCTGTCCTTCCCATTTTACTTCATAAATTGATAATAAGCCTCCTCCGATTTTGTTGTATTTGGTTGGAAACGGACAGCACGTTTCCACTTTTTCGTAGGTAACTTTCTCTCCGTTCGGGCCGGTGATCGCATTGAAAAAATAACCGATATACTGGTCTTCATTTTTTTCCTGAATAACGCCTATATTAATGGGATAGTCCTGGTTATAAGCGTATTTTTTTGAATCGGTATATTCTTTCAGTTGAAAAGCACCATCTTTAAGGGCTGGCTTAATTGCATTATTGTCAATATTCTGTATCGTTGATTTTGTACTGATACAAGCCGTCAGACCAATGAAAAGCAGGTTTAGTAAAAAGACTTTTTTGAACATAATTATTTTGATTTTGTAAAAAATGCCATAATTGCCGAAAAACTAATTCCGAATGATAAATTATCTGAAACTCCTTGAAGCATAGAGCTTTTTAAATTGAATCGTGCCGCAGCATCAATCGGATTTAATTTTCCGCTTTCTGTGTATAAAGCGATTGCTTTTTTGAAAAAGTCAGGTGCTACTAGTTCATAAGTCACATAACTCAATACAGGAACAAATAAAGTAGCAAGAACAATTACGAGACATCCAGAAATGAACCCTTGTTTCCACATCATTTTATTATTGAGGAAATTCTTTTTTTTATCCGTTTGCTCGAAATAAAAGAGCGGTATCAAAACCAAAACAATCAGAACTGAAAAAAAGACATGTCTTGAAATATTGCTATCAAAAAAGCCTAACGCTTTCTGAATGAATATCCATACAAAGGATACGATTACATAAACGATTGCCCATTTAATTTCAATACGGTAATTCTTCATTCGCTAATTTTTTAATAATCCAAAATTAAAGGTTTATTTCATTGTAACGAAAAATATGTAATGTTTGTTACACAAAATTTTTAAGCAATAATTACTTTTGCCAAAAAGAAATAAACTATGTATTCATTTTACGGAACATGGCCCTGGTATATTTCAGGGTTTTTGATAGGAGCAGTAATGCTCACCTTAATCTTCTTCGGAAAGTCTTTTGGAATGTCTTCCAATTTAAGAACACTTTGCACCATGGCAGGTGCAGGTAAAAATGTGGATTTTTTCAAATTCGACTGGCGCGAGCAAAAGTGGAATTTAGCAGTGGTTTTCGGTGCAATTTTGGGAGGGTTCTTCGCAGTTCACTTTTTAAGTGATGGAAGCGGAGTACAGCTGAATCCAAAGACCATAGAACAGTTAGCTGTTATGCATATCGAGGCGCCAAACGGAAAACTGGGGCCTGATACATTATTTAGTTGGGAAGCTTTGAAAAATCCTAAAATGCTTGCTATTCTTTTCTTCGGGGGATTGTTGATTGGTTTTGGTACCCGTTATGCCGGAGGCTGTACTTCCGGTCACGCCATTACCGGGTTAAGTAACCTTCAGAAACCGTCTTTAATAGCTGTTATCGGATTCTTTATCGGAGGGTTGGTTATGGCACATTTTATTTTACCATTAATTTTCTAAGAAAGCATATGAAATTTTTTAATTTAATCAAGTTTGTTCTGGTAGGTTTCGTTTTCGGAATCGTATTGACTAAAGCGGAGGCCGTTTCATGGTACAGAATCTATGAAATGTTTCACTTCCAGTCGTTTCACATGTTCGGAATTATTGGTGTTGCCGTAGTTACCGGTGTTGTGGGTGTTCAGGTTATAAAAAGAAATAATCTTAAGGATATTAAAGGACTTCCGATTGAGATAGCCGATAAAGAGAGAGGATTCGTTCGTTATGTTGTGGGCGGAATTTTATTCGGTTTGGGCTGGGCATTGGTAGGATCTTGTCCGGGACCGATATTCATTCTCCTAGGAGCTGGCTTTTATGGGATTGTAATCGTTTTGGTTGGAGCATTATTGGGAACTTATCTGTATGGTGTTTTCAAGCATAAGTTGCCACATTAATATATGATTCAATTTTTACCAGAGATAAGTAAAATAGTATAATGTATAAAAAGGCCCCGAATAACATTCGGGGCCTTTTTTTGAAAGAAGTTACGATATTTTTTTATATTGTCTAAATCGCAATAAAAATTGGATTTTTCTTATGGTTTTTGTAAATTTATTGTTAAATTTTAAAAACAAATAAGTATATGAAGGATATTTATATTTTATTCGTTTCTGCCTTGGTTTTGGGTTTGTCTTTCGCATCATGTAATGAAGATGATGATTCTTCAAATTCTTCTGCTCAATTGGAAGGTAAATGGATTTTTTCAAAAGAAGGCAGCATTACAGACGGTAATGAAGAGTTATGGGATTATGAAGGAAATGAAGACGGGTGTTCTAAAGATTACATTATGGTCAATTCTAACGGAAGTCTCACTGATGTTGATTACGATTCAACAGACTCCCCTTGTCAAATGTTTACGACCAATGGAACGTGGACTCGCTCAGGTAACAATCTTACAATAAACATAGAGGAGATTAGCTTTACTGGTGAGATTGTAAATTTAACTTCCAGAGAGCTTAAGTTAAAATTTGATAATGTATACATTATCGTTTTTACCAGAGGATAAGTAAAATTATAAAACATAAAAAGCCCCGAATAAAAATTCGGGGCTTTTTTTATTTTTATTGTATCTCAGCACTGAGACCGGCCTCAAGCAGTTTGCTGCACTTAGGTTCTAATTCTTTATAAGAGCCTGTTTTTACACCACATTTACCGGTATAATGAACCAAAATAGCACATTGTTCTGCTTGTAAGGGTTCATGATTACACACATCTATCAGCGTATCAATCACGTGATCGAATGTATTGACATCATCATTAAACAGAATAATTTCGTAATCAGAAGAAAGCAATTCTTCAATCGAAACCTTTTCCAGTACTTTTTCTTTTACACTCATAATCTAATTGTTAGATTGAAATTAACTACTAAATTACATATTTTAGAGCAACCCAATTGTTCTTTTGGAACTTTTTAACATAAGTCAAACCTTTCTCAGTGCAAGAAGCATCTATAACCGAAATATCTTCGTTGTAAAATCCGCTCAGCAATAAAAATCCGCCTTTGTTCAAGCAGTTCACATAGGTTTGCATGTCGTTCAACAAAATGTTTCTGTTGATGTTGGCAATGATCAAATCATATTTTTGCCCCTGATTCAACAGTGAAGCATCACCTTCATAAACCGAAATATGCTGGCAGTTGTTTCTTTCCGCATTTTCAATCGAATTCAGATAACACCAGTTGTCAATGTCAATCGCGTCAATCGGTTTGGCTCCTTTCATTTCTGCTAAAATCGCTAAAATCGCAGTTCCGCAACCCATGTCCAACGTTTTCATATCTGTCACATCCATTTCCAGAAGATGCTGAATCATCATGTGCGTCGTTTCATGATGCCCGGTACCAAAACTCATTTTCGGTTCAATGACGATATCATATTTAGCATCGGTTTTTTCATGAAAAGGTGCACGAACGTGGCAAACCCCGTCAACATCAATAGGATCAAAATTCTTCTCCCATTCTTCATTCCAGTTCACCTGCTCAATTTCTTCAAATGTGTATTCAATCTTAAATTCATCCGAGTGTAAAATCTGAATATCATCTAAAATATGTTCGTTCCAAAGCGCTTTTTGTACGTAAGCCGAAATTCCGTTTTCGGTTTCTATGAAGCTCTCAAATGCTGTTTCACCCAATTCGGCCACTAAAATTTCCGAACCCAGTTCTTTAGGTTCCACCGTAAAATGGTACCCGATATATGCGTTATCCATGATATTTTTTTTGCAAAGTTAGCAATTCCGTGCAGTTTCAATAGCTAGAAACATTAGTTTCCTGTCGTTTTTTGTGTTTGGAAGAGAAAAGGGGAGATGATAATTGTCAGTTGATGTCCCTGGAAATCTGTTTAAGTTTGTGTTAGTATATCTCGTGTTATGATTCTTACCGATAAAGTAAGTTTTTAGCTCAATAATATATTTCTTAAAATTCGTTAAAATGGGGTATCAAAACTTTGTTTTTAAGTATCTTCGCGACAATTTGTAAAAACCGATTTCCGTCATGGATAAAAAAATATTTTCCTTCCTTTTTTCAACCCGTTTAATGGCTGTGTTGTTCATCGCTTTTGCCACAGCAATGGCAGCCGGAACCTTTATCGAAAGTGAATACAATACCGACACTGCTCGTATATTAGTATACAATTCTAAATGGTTTGAAGTAATCATGGTGTTCTTCGTGATTAATTTTATCGGGAACATTAAGCGATACAAACTACTTCAATGGAGTAAATGGGCTTCATTGTTGCTGCATTTGTCTTTTATCCTGATTATAGTAGGTGCCTTTATTACCCGTTACATCAGTTTTGAAGGGATGATGCCTATTCGTGAAGGTCAGGAATCCAATCAGATATTTTCGGATAAAGTCTATTTGAATGTATTCGTTGACGGTGATTATCAAGGCGAAATGAAACGCCGTACTTTCGAAAAACAGTTACTGATGGCACCTATTACCAACAATCATTTTTCAATCCATGAAAATTTTGATGAAATCCCTTTTGAAATTGAATATAAGGATTTCATAATGGGAGCAAAAGAAGAGATTAAGGAAGATCCACAAGGTGTTTTGTATTTAAAAATCGTGGAATCGGGGGATGGAACGCGTCACGAACATTTTATCAAAGAAGGCGAAGTACAAAATATCCATAACGTACTTTTTGCATTCAATAAATTCACGGAAGGCGCCATAAATATTACAAAAATAAGTGAGGCCTACACGATTCAGACTCCATTTGATGGGAACTTTATGCGAATGGCGGATAAGATGCAGGGTACTGTAGAAAAAGATAAAATCCAGCCACTAATGCTGCGTTCACTTTATAACATGGGCGGAACCCAGTTTGTTATTCCGCAGCCGGCCATAAAAGGGAAAATGGTGATGGAATCAAACGGCGATTATAAAGACCAAAAAACAGATGACGCTTTAGTACTGACCGTTAAAAACGAAGGGAAAGAGAAGGAGGTTACGCTTTTGGGATCCAAAGGAAAAATGGGAGAGCCGCAGTCATTTAAGTTAGGAAAGCTAGAATACACTATCATGTACGGAAGTAAGGTTTATGAAACACCTTTCAAAATAAAACTGAATGATTTCATCGCGTCCAAATATCCGGGAACCGAGAAAAGTTATTCGGCTTTCGAAAGTAAGGTAACTGTAGACGATGCGGAGCAAAAAAATAAATTTGACGCCCGTATTTTTATGAACAATATTTTGGATTACAGAGGATATCGTTTCTTTCAGGCTTCTTTCGATCCGGATGAAAAAGGAACGGTTCTTTCCGTAAACCACGATTTCTGGGGAACTTGGATAACTTATGTTGGTTATTTCCTGTTGTTTGCCGGATTACTCGGAATCCTGTTTACCAAAGATTCCCGCTTCGGTGATTTAAAGGATAAACTTAAAAAAGTTAAAGATAAAAAAGCAGCTTTAACAACGATTATCGCGTTGGTTTTCAGTACGGGAATGATGGCACAACATCAGAACGAGCAGAAGATGCCGAACGGAAAACAAATCGATTCGCTGATTTTAAGATACAAAGTTTCGGACGAACATGCAGCTAAATTCGGCAGGTTGATTGTTCAGGATCAAGGAGGACGTATGAAACCGCTCAATACGTTTTCATCGGAATTGTTACGAAAAGTAAGTAAAAGCGATACCTATAAGGGAATGAATTCCGATCAGGTTTTCCTTTCTATGACGCAGTTTCCGCAGGTTTGGTATAATGTGCCGATTATATTTATCAAAAAAGGAAACGACAGTATTCATAATTTGATTGGTGCTGAAAAAGGGGCGAAATATGTTTCCTTGATGAAATTCTTTGATGACAGAGGAAATTATAAATTATCCCCATATTTGGATGAAGCTTATAAAGCACCGGTTCCTAATCAATTTCAGAAGGATTTCATGGAAACGGATAAGAAGGTAAATTTACTGTATTCGGCTTTAAGCGGACAGATTTTAAAAGTATTTCCTATTCCATTCGACAAAAACAACAAGTGGGTCTCACATTTGGAACTCAACGAAGCGCGATTAACAGGAATTGATTCTTTGTTTACAAAAAATGTAATTCCGTTGTATTTGAATTCTTTGGATGAAGTGCCGGTTAAAAAAGATTACAAAGCTGCCGAGATTTTCCTGGACGGATTAATCAAGTTTCAGCAGAAATACGGAAAAGAAGTTTACCCGAGCGAAGAGAAAATCGATTCGGAAATTATGTACAATAAGTACGATATTTTTAAAAAATTGTATTCATGGTATATGATCGCAGGCGTTTTGATGTTCCTGTTTGTGATTATCAAGATTTTTAATTCGGGAAAAATCATCAATGCTTTGGTGAAAGTGAGTCATGTGCTTATCGCAATATTTTTCGTATTGCACACCATCGGGTTAATTGCTCGTTGGTACATTTCCGGTCACGCACCATGGAGTGATGCATACGAATCAATGATTTATGTAGGATGGGCAACCATGCTTTTCGGTTTGGTTTTCGGAAGAAAATCGGAACTGACAGTAGCTTCAACCGCATTCGTAGCAGCGATGATCTTAATGATTGCGCACTGGAACTGGATGGACCCAGCCATTGCAAACCTGCAGCCGGTACTTAATTCGTACTGGTTAATGATTCACGTGGCTGTTATTGTAGCTAGTTATGGGCCGTTCACCCTGGGAATGATTTTAGGGATCGTTTCATTGCTACTGATCTTGCTGACCAATAAAAAGAACAAAGAAAAAATGGATCTTAATATCAGGGAGATTACCATTATCAACGAAATGGCGTTAACAGTAGGCTTGGTGATGCTGACAATCGGTAACTTCTTGGGAGGCCAATGGGCTAACGAAAGCTGGGGACGTTACTGGGGATGGGATCCGAAAGAAACGTGGGCTTTAATCAGTATCATGGTGTATGCTTTTGTAATTCACATGCGTTTCGTTCCGGCATTAAGAGGGAAGTGGATTTTCAACCTAATCAGCGTTTTTGCTTTTTATTCGATTATGATGACGTATTTCGGAGTGAATTTCTATTTAACAGGACTGCATTCTTATGCAAAAGGAGATAAAGTGGTGACACCGGATTTCGTTTATGTTTCAGTTGCACTTGTTTCATTACTCGGAATTGCTTCGTATTTTCAGTATAGAAAATACTACAAGAAATAGAATGAAAAACCCATGATCAAGAGATTGTGGGTTTTTTGTTAACAAAAATTTACAGCGGTAAAGTATTTGAAAACCGTCAATTTGATTAATTTTATAAAAAATAGAATTTATGAAAAACTTAATTATAGCTATCGGCTTGTTGTTTATTCCGGTTTGTTACGGACAAAAACAAACAAATAAAACGACGGAAAAAGCAGAAAAAAACAAAATCATGAAACAGAATATTTATCAGTTTAAAGTAGAAGATATCGAAGGAAATACTTTTGATTTCGCTACCTTAAAAGGAAAGAAAATCATGGTGGTGAATACCGCTTCCGAATGCGGACTGACACCACAGTATGAGCAATTGCAAAAAATATATTCCACATATAAAGCACTTGGTTTTGAAATTGTTGGATTTCCAGCCAATAATTTTGGAGCCCAGGAACCGGGAAACAACAATGAGATCAAAACATTCTGCACGAAGAATTATGGAGTCACTTTCCCAATGATGGCAAAAATTTCGGTTAAGGGAGGCGATATGCACCCATTGTATCATTTTTTGACCGAGAAAGCTAAAAACGGTTTGGAAGACAGTCAGGTAGAATGGAACTTCCAAAAATACCTGATTGACGAAAAAGGCGAACTTGTGAATGTGATCAGTCCGAGAGTATTACCGGATAATCAGGAAATAGTCGATTGGATAAAAGGATAATGTCTTAGTAAGATAATAATAAATAAAAAAAGCCAAAATTGAATAGTCAGTTTTGGCTTTTTTTATTGTATTGCCGATTTAAATTTCGGCAAAGCTACTTATCGTAAAATGAGTTCCACGAATACGGAATCCAGCCAACGGTCAAATTTAAAACCGGTTTCTTTAAGTTGTCCTGCTCTTTTAAAACCTTGTCGTTCATGAAAAGAAATGCTCCCGATGTTTTCGGAATCAATAACGCCAATCATCGCATGCATTTTCTGCAATTTCGCCATTTCTATTAATTCTTTCAGAAGGGTTGAGCCAATTCCATTTCCGGTATAATCCTTATGGACATATACAGAATGTTCAACAGTAAATTTATAAGCTTCTTTAAACCGGAACGGTCCATAGGTCCCGAAACCAACAATTGCATTGTTTTTTTCGGCAACGATAAAAGGAAAATTATGGTCCTTTTTGTCTTTGAAAATAGAAACCTGCTGTCCCAGTGTTCTGGGTTCATAATCATAAATTGAGGTTGAATTCAAAATCTCATGATTGACAATCTCCAAAACGGAAGTCATGTCTTCAACGGTTGCGGGACGGATACTAATGCTCATTTTGCTTGGTTTTACCTATCAAATTTAACGAATATTATGTACAACTCAAAAGAAAGAAAACTATAAGTAAGTATAAGCGTGGAGTTATGGCTGATGTTTTTTTAACAAAAACGATTTATATCTGTTATTGTTTAACAATTTATTGCTATTTTTAGTATAAAATGTTAATGAACAAGGAATTTGAAAAACATTACTAAGATACTTTTGTTTCTTTATTTTCTGAATCTTTTCCTGTACAGCTTGTTTTCTTTGATGAGCATTCAGGAAATGACAGATGTTTTTTGGTTTATCAGGATTCCGATTTTACTAATTCTGTATTTGGTAACTTCGATAAAGAGGAACCCTCTTTATATCATTGGATTGGCGTTGTATCAATGTGCGTCTGTCTTTTTTTATTTTGATACGCCTGAATCTTTTATTTATGCGACTTTTTCATCTTTACTTTTTAAACTGTGTCTGGTTTTGCTGATTTTGAGTTTGGTTACGCGAGAAAACTACAAAGCCGTAGGTATAGCTTTTATTCCTTTCTTTGTCATCTATCTTTATATAATCGAAATTGTAGTGTCATTTCTTGGTGATACTTATTATATATGGATTTTAAATGCTTTTTTAACTTCGTTCATAGGAGGAGTTGCCATTATTAACTATGTAAATAATTCTGGGCAAAAAAACTTCTGGCTGCTTATCAGTTCCATTTTGTTTATTATTCAGATAGCAGCATTTTTCATCAATAAATTTTATATTAAAAACGAAGACATTTACCAAATGGTGATTTTGTCTTACGGTATTTCACATTTCACATTTTACAAATTCATGATAATTCACGAAGAAGAAAAACTGCTTTCCAGATAACAGATATTGTATTTTTCCAGCATCTTAATATTTGTATCTTTGTGACTTAGCAGTCTTAAAAATGATTTACCCAAAAATACCTTTAGCTCAAAGTTTAATCGAAATCTGTAAAGCTAAAGACCTTCTCGATGTTGTGATTTCACCTGGATCCAGAAACGCCCCGTTAACCATTGGGTTTGCCAGTAATCCCGAATTTAATTGTTACAGTATTGCTGACGAACGTTGTGCAGCTTTTTTTGCGATGGGAATGGCACAGCAAAAGCAAAAACCCGTGGCTTTAGTCTGCACGTCCGGTTCAGCATTACTTAATTATTATCCCGCCGTGGCAGAAGCGTTTTACAGTCAGATTCCTCTGGTTGTGATTTCTGCCGACCGTCCGCAAAGTAAAATTGACATAGGTGACGGACAAACCATTCGCCAGGAAAATGTTTTTCAAAATCATATTCTTTTTAATGCTAATTTAAGTGAAGAAGCTTCAGAAGAAAACGATCTGAAAATCAATCAGGCAATTAATGAAGCAACAGCACAAAAAGGTCCTGTTCATATTAATGCACCTTTTGAAGAGCCTTTATATGAAACGGTCAGCGAGCTTACGGTGCACCCGGTAGGGGTCGATTATAAAACAGATGAAAAGCAATTGCCTAATCTGAATGTTTTCGCAAATCAATGGAATGCTGCTAAAAAGAAACTGATCCTTATCGGCGTGAATAATCCAAATGAAATCGATGTAGCTGTTTTAAATCGGTTGGCAAATGATCCTTCAGTTGTGGTTATGACCGAAGTGACCTCGAATGTCCATCACCCTGATTTTATCCCCAATATAGACACTATTATCACCCCTTTTACTGATGAGGATTTCAAAGCTTTTCAGCCTGAAATTCTTGTTTCCATTGGTGGAATGATAGTTTCAAAACGAATCAAAGCATTTATTCGGAAGTACAAACCCAAAGAACATTGGCATGTTGATACCCATAGGGCTTATGATACTTTCGGATGTTTGACACAGCATTTTGAAGTGAGCCCCAATGTGTTTTTCAATGAATTTCTTTCCATGGTGAATCCAACAGAAAGCGATTACAGACAGAACGCAATGAATTTAAAAGCGTTGCGAAAAAAAATGCACGGAAAGTACTTGAAAACAATACCGTTTTCGGATATGAAAGTATTTGAAAAAATTCTTCCGATGCTAGCAGAAAACAGCCAGTTGCAAATAAGCAACAGTTCACCGATTCGTTATGCTCAGTTGTTTGATATACATCCAAGCATCGAAGTTTTTTGTAACAGAGGAACGAGTGGTATAGATGGAAGTACAACTACAGCGATTGGAGCGGCTTTGGCGTCCGGAAAACCGACAGTCATGATTACAGGTGATGTGAGTTTCTTTTACGACAGCAATGCGCTTTGGAACAGTTATATTCCGCAAAATTTTAAAATCATCCTGATTAACAATCATGGAGGTGGAATTTTCAGGATTTTGCCAGGGCATCAGGAAACAGCTGTTTTCAATACTTTCTTTGAAACAACACATTCCTTAACAGCAGAGCATCTGGCTAAAATGTACCGTTTTGACTATTTCAAATGCAGTAGTGAATCGGAATTGAACGTAGAAATGAATATGTTTTCGGCTGCTGAAAAACCATCGATAATTGAAATTTTCACTCCAACGGAAGTTAACAATCAGGTTTTGTTGAGTTATTTTAAAAATTTAGTACCGCAGGAGATTTATAAATAATACCGGAAAATTAAAGATGTGTTAGTTTACAATTTTGTTTTCAAGTATTTTTCCGTCTTCATCAAAGACCATCAATCTTATTTTTGAGTTGGACAATGTCACGGAAAACGTTTCATTTTTTTCCAATAAATAACATCTGTAAGGTACTTTTTTCGAATAATCTGTTGATTTTAGCAGTTCTTCATCGAAATACAATGTTGCCTGAACATTTTTGGAATGGTTGTTTTTATAGCTGAAATTGCCTTTGTTTTCTTTAAATGAAAGGCTGTTAATGATTTTGTAATCCGTGGTTTGGTATTTTTTGTCCAAATCAACGCTTTTTAATAGAGTTATAGATTCCGTTAAGTTTGAATAAGAATTTAAGTCGGTTTGCGAAAAAGTAATGGGATTTATTCCAAACTTCTCTTTAAAAATGGCTGCCATCCATTTTTTGTCTTTGGAATCAGGCTCTTCCATGATATGTGAAATCCCTGCCAATACTACTACTCTGGCATTATTGTCTCTGGCAAAAGTGGCGTTGTAAAGGTTCTCAGCTTGACCGGTTTCCCTGTCTTTTGCCTTATCAAAGTTCTCATAAGTTACAAAGTGAAAACCTAATGCCTGAGCCGTTCGGATAAGTTCAGCATAATGTTGTTCGCGTGTATAAAAACCGCTTTCCATATCCAGTTTGCCACCATTGTTTAAAATGCTGTCCTGTTTTTCAGCCAAGGTTTCCAGTGCAATGTAGCTGAAGCCTGTTTTTTTTAGTTCCGGCAGCAGTTGCGTCACAAGGATTCTGTGGTTCGGATAAAAATGATTTTCATTAAACATGATTATCTTTTCATCCTTTGCAATTTCCAGGATTTCTCTTTCGACATTTCGTAATCCGTTGATGTATTTTTGTTTTATTAGCGCAGCAATTGTGTCATTGGTTTTGTTTGGGCTCCATTGTTTTATGAGTTTATTATAAGTATTGTTTTGTCCTAGAAAGGAAGCAAAAGTAAGCTGCATTTGTAGTTTGTTCCAGTTTTCCGCTTTTGTGTATGAAGGATAATTGTTGAATTCGGTTAAGCCTTTCAGGAACTGGTTGGATGATTTATTGGAACGGATAATGTCAAAAAGGGACGGGAGTTTTTTTGTGTAATCGTTTCCGGAGACGATTTTTTTGGATAACATGCTGAAGTCATTCGCTGGATTATATTTGTCCAACGAAATTCCAATGAAAGTAAATTTGTGATTATTAATTAAAGTGTCTTTCTGGAAATAATGATCATTCTTTTTTAAAGTCTTTTTGGAATCAACCAGAATGTAGTATTCATAAATTGGGTCGATCCAGGTTTTGCCGTATAACAAAATATTGTCAAAGGGGATTTTGACGGTTTTCAAATGTTTTTTTAATGCGGGTTTATCTTTAATAAAATTTACATCCCCATAGGATTCATGCGAAAATTGAAGGTTGTCATTTATTACGGAATTATTTTCGTTGATGTATTTGTTCGATTCAAAATAGGGGCTGATCTTACTAGTACAGCTGTTGAGCAAAATTATAACTATAAAAAGACTTAATTTTTTCATAGTATAAAAGTACTATTTTTCTTCTAAACTAAATATATTGACGTTTATTGTTTCTTGAAATCAGATGTTAAAACTAGTTTGTATCTTTGCAAACCAGATATATTAGAGAAATGATTGAAATAGGAAAATACAATACGCTTACAATATTAAGAGATACGAAGGTTGGTTTGTTTCTTGGTAACCCTGAAGCCGACCCTGAAGGCATTCACGACATACTGCTGCCAAACAAATACGTTCCCAACGATTTTAAAATTGGTGATGAAATTGCGGTTTTTGTTTACCTCGATCATGAGGAACGTCCTGTTGCCACTACATTGGAACCGTATATTTTCCTTAATGAATTCGCTTTGCTTAGGGTGAATTACACCAATAAATTCGGTGCCTTCATGAATTGGGGAATGGAAAAGGATTTGTTCGTCCCATTCAAAGAGCAGGCACGTCCGATGGAGCAGGGGAAACGCTATTTGGTGTACATGTATTTGGACGAAAAGACCAAACGGCTGGTCGGTTCCAGTAAAACCAATCAATTCCTCGACAATAAAGATATTACAGTTAACGTAGGCGATGAGGTTGATTTGATTGTTTCTCATATCACGGAAGTCGGAATCAATGTAATCATCAACGAAAAACACAAAGGACTTTTATATACGAACGAAGTTTTTGAAGATTTACGCACCGGTGACCGAATTGTAGGATTCATAAAAACTATCCGCCCTGATGGTAAAATAGATGTATCCCGCCAGCCTTTCGGTATGGAGCGCATCGATGCTTCTGCCCAAGCCATTCTGGATGAATTGAAAGCCAGCCGCGGTTTTCTTCGTTTAAACGATGATTCCCATCCGGAAGATATCAAAACGGTGCTAAAAATGAGCAAAAAAACGTTTAAGAAAGCCATCGGAACGCTTTACAAACAAAAACTCATTGATATTAAGGAAGACGGTATCTACTTGTTGTAAATCAATCTCTAGCTGTTAAAATTGCTTAAAAACTAGTTTCAGTATGTTTTTATTATTACATTTGTATATACAATTATTGTATAGTAATGAAAAGAGATGAGTTTATAAAAACAATAATAGGAGGAGCGGCTATGGCAACGTTACAACCATTTTATAATTGGACAAAAGAGTTAAGCGAAGAAGATACAAAACTTCCGGTTTTGTTTATTGGTCACGGTTCTCCGATGAACGGAATCGAAGACAATCAGTTTTCGCAAACCTGGAGAGCAATGGGGCAGAAAATTGAGAAACCAAAGGCGGTTTTGGTGATTTCGGCGCATTGGTTAACTAGGGGAACTCATATTACAGCCATGAACCAGCCTAAGACGATTCATGATTTCGGTGGGTTTCCTCAGGAGCTTTTCGAGGTACAATATCCGGCACCCGGAAATCCGGAACTGGCTCTGGCAACAAAACAATTAATTACAAAAACCGATGTTGGTTTAGATCATGATTGGGGTTTGGACCACGGGACATGGACTGTAGTTCGTCATATGTACCCTGATGCGGATATTCCGGTATTGCAACTAAGTATCGATTACAGCAAGCCCGCGGAATATCATTATGAATTGGCAAAACAATTGGCATCGCTTCGCAAAAAAGGAGTGTTGATCATAGGAAGCGGAAACATGGTACACAATCTGAGAATGGTGGCTTGGGACAAGTTGAACGAACCCGAATATGGTTTTGACTGGGCAACTGAAATGAATACGATTTTCAAAAGTAAAATTGCCGACGGAAATCACAAAGCCTTAATCGACTATGAGACTTTGCACAAAGCGGCAAAATTGGCGATTCCAACCCCAGATCATTATTATCCGATGCTGTATTCATTAGCGTTGCAGGATAATAATGACGGTATCAGTTTCTTTAACGATAAAGCCGTTGGTGGCTCGCTTACAATGACTTCGGTAAAAATAGGTTAATACTTTAAAAAAAAACAGGGAACAAAATGTTCCCTGTTTTTTTTTAAAGTATTTGTTTTCTTCTATGATGATTATTCTGCACCAATATCTTCTTTAAATTTAAAAGGATAATCACCAAAATGAGCAGCCAGTTTTTTGGTCTTATACGTTTTGTGTGTGTATTTATTGGAAAGTGCAATGATAGTCACATTTTCTTTTCGTAAGGTTACTAAAGAAGAAGTGTTACCGTGCCACCAGCCGTTGTGGAAGAAATATTTCTGTCCGGTTTCAAATTCCAGCATACGGATTCCAAGTCCGTAATTGCGTTGTCCTTTGGTTTCATAACTGTAACCTTTGAACATTTCGGCTTTCATTTTTTTGCTTAAGAATGCATCGGAATACGTAGCAGTTTCAAATTTCAGTAAGTCTCTCGGCGTAGAGTAAATATTTTTATCTCCGTATACCTGATCCAAAAATTCAAAGGCTAGTCGTAAATAATTGTTTTTGTACGATTGGCTAACCTCGTCTTTCTTTTTTAAATCGTCAAAAACAAAAGTGTTTTTCATCCCAAGTGGTTTGAAAATCATTTCGTTCATCGCAACAGAGTATTTTTTGTTGGTTGCCTTTTCAATAATTAATGCCAATAAAGCATAATTAGTGTTGCAGTAACCAAAACGTGTTCCTGGTCTTGATTCCAATCCGATTGGTTTCGTAGCCAAAAGGTTTAAAACATCCTGATTGGTCAATGTTTGTTTTTTGTTCCAAACGCCCTTATCATCTGTAAAGTAAGCATAGTTACGCAAGCCACTTCGATGGTTTAATAGCATGCGGACAGTTGTTTCCTTGTGAGGAAAACTCGGAAGATAGTTTTTTACACTGTTATCCAGTTTTATTTTGCCTTCGTCAACCAGTTTTAAAACACAAACGGCCGTCAGTGTTTTACTTACCGAGGCAATGTGAATAGGTTTATCAGCAGTGATTTTATCGCCTTTTTCTTTATAGGCATAACCACTGTAGTTCTCATAAATGATCTGTCCGTTTTTAGCAACTAAAAATCCGCCACTGAAATCTTTGGGATTATAGTGTTTGTTGTAGAAGTTTTCTACAAAGGCTCTTTCTTTTTCAGTGTATCTTGTATCTAATTTTGGAAAACTGACTTCGTATTTTTCGGCTAAAAGGACAGTGTCATTTTGATTGTTGCCTTTTTTTCCGTCTTTTCCATTGCAACTGAAAAATAAAAAAAGTGAAAGTATAGGGATATATCTTGAAATCTTCATTGTAATTATTGGTAAAGGGCAAATATAAATAACCCGAGCTATTTACAAAATCCCAAAACGAATTAAATTTGTTAAAAGTCACAATTTGTTAAAAGTCACTCTAGGGACACTGATTTTGATATAACAAAAAGGCTAACCTTTTGGGTTAGCCTCATTGTTTTTATTAAAATAAATTCTAACAATTGCATCAGCTGAAAAATAGCGCTGAACTTCAATTGTTTTAAAATTTCTTTGTCTTTAAGCAGAGAGTTAAAACTTCATCTCATTAATCCGACATTCGCGTCATTACCTATGGGTTTATGAAAACGTCTTCTAAAGAATTGACTTATTTCTTAGTCAGTGTATCTCCCTCAACTTCCACAGGTGCTACTTCATCAGTTTTAATGCTGTCAGTTGCAACCGAATCTACCTGCTCTTCCATAACTGCTTCAGTTGTTTCCTCAGGTTTAACTTCGGAATCTTTTTTACAACTTGTAAATAATACTACAGATAAAAGAGCGACAAAAATTACAGATTTTTTCAAAGAATAACTTTTTTAATTTATAAATCAGTGAACTAACTTCTTGTGAAAGAAGTACTTAAAATTACGAAATTTATAATTATCTTCTTTAAAAATATGCTTCTTTTTTTTCACTTAAACACCTAAATTTTTTGCAGTGTTTTTCTGTAAAGCATCCTTGTGTACCAGGACAGAAATTGCTTTCAATTTCATGTAAGCGACACTCATATATACATAACCGCCGTTGGCCACTCGTTTTTCATCCGTTCCCCAGGAGTTTTTTACTTTATAGTAAATGTTGCCTTTTTGATCTTTCATTTTTCCAACGATATGCATCAAATGATCGTCAGTAGTGGTTAAGTTTTCAAATTCCTGTTGACGGAATTCAGGCGTAATGTTTTTCTCGGCTTTTATCTCAGTTAAAATGATTTTAGCATCCTCATCACTGGCAGGGATAACTGCAACTCCACTTTTTCCTGAAAAAGTAGGCTCGCTAACGTCGCAATCCAATTCAACCGTATAACCTTTTGCCAAAGCATTATCGATAGTTTCCATAAATTCATTTAACGGAAGATTGTAAAAACTTCCATTTGAAAAATTGTCCGGAATATTTAAAATGAATGATTTGTAATTAGGAACATGCGTAAACGAAGTAACCGTTACATAATCCTTCGGGTTTATTTTTGCCATCGCCATGAAACTTTGCGGCGTGTATTTTTTTCCTTCAAAAGTAAATTCCGAAGGGTTTTTCCCGATATACACATCCAACATCGCATCGATTGCTTTTTTCCAGCTGGGCGATAGTTTTTTTGCAGGATTGTCTACGTAGGTTTTCAGCATACTTTCAATAACGGCAACCATTTCAGTGTGGTTATGATTCTCGGACATGCCATTCAAACCGCTGTAAACTGAATTGGGAACCAAACCATAATCCGCTGCCGAATTAATAACATCATGTGCTAATCCTCCTTCGCCAAATTGCGATTTCCCTTGACGCATCACATAATTTTCTGCTTTTTTAGGATAGGTGTTTCGCACCTGATACATTTCCGAAAGATCGATTTTCTTCCCCGTCAGACGGATGATTTCTGATTCTAAAAATGAAGATGTCGAAAAACTCCAGCAGGTTCCTGTTTGTCCCTGACTGATAACCGGTAACGTTTCTAAATCAGTAACCGTTTGGAATTCATATTTTTGAGCATTTGCGGCGAAAATCAAACCTAATAAAGCGGCTGAAACAAATATTTTTTTCATTGTTTTTAATTTTTTGAAAGCGCAATATAATGCAAAAAATGATTTATTTTTACGTTTTAAATTTGAAAACATGAGTGCAATTAACTGGAAGACAGTAAAAGAATTTGAAGATATAACCTATAAGAAATGCGACGGGGTGGCAAGAATTGCTTTTAACCGCCCGGATATCCGCAATGCGTTCCGACCAAAAACAACGAAAGAACTTTTAGAGGCATTCCACGATGCGCATGAAGATACTTCTATCGGAGTGGTTTTGCTTTCGGCAGAAGGACCTTCGTCTAAAGATGGCATCTGGTCATTCTGCAGTGGTGGAGACCAAAAAGCGCGTGGTTATCAGGGTTATGTAGGAGATGATGGTTATCACCGATTAAACATTCTGGAAGTACAGCGCCTGATTCGTTTTATGCCGAAAGTGGTTATTGCCGTTGTTCCGGGTTGGGCTGTTGGAGGCGGACACAGTTTGCATGTGGTTTGCGATTTGACGCTGGCAAGTAAGGAACACGCTATTTTCAAACAAACCGATGCTGATGTAACCAGTTTCGACGGAGGCTATGGATCGGCTTACCTTGCAAAAATGGTCGGACAGAAAAAAGCCCGTGAAATTTTCTTTTTAGGCAGAAATTATTCTGCTCAGGACGCTTACGAAATGGGAATGGTAAATGCTGTTATTCCTCATGCTGAATTGGAAGATACAGCGTATCAGTGGGCACAGGAAATCCTTGAAAAATCGCCTATTTCCATCAAAATGCTGAAATTCGCCATGAACCTTACCGACGACGGTATGGTAGGTCAGCAGGTTTTCGCCGGTGAAGCTACTCGTTTAGCTTATATGTCGGATGAAGCAATCGAAGGTCGTAATGCGTTCCTTGAAAAACGCAAACCTAATTTTGAGAAGAAATACATTCCTTAATAGAGAGTGAAAAGAGGAAAGGGAAAAGGGAAAAGGGAAACTTTACGGATTATCCTGCTTATCCCTAACAACTTATTTCTTTCAACTTATGCCTTATCCCTCACAACCTATCCCTTGTGATTTAAAAAATGATCAAAATTGAATTTTACCAACGAAACCATAAATATCACGGAACTTCCCAAATTTGAGGAAGTTTCGTTTTTACCGCTGCATAAGGATTATTGGAAAATCATCCTTATCGGTAATTTCATTTTCCTTTCGGTGATGAGCCTGGGGCTGGGAATCTTTTTGTTTTTTAATGAAAAAGCCCAGGGATACTGGTATTTGTTTTACGCTGCTGCCTTTCTTTTGTTTTTACTTTCTGTCGGATTCGGTAAGCTTAGTTTTAAAAAACGAGGCTTTGCTTTTCGCCAGCATGATGTATTGTACAAAAGCGGAGTAATTGCAGAAACGACGACGATTATTCCTTACAGCCGTGTACAGCACGTTGCTTTGCATGAAGGTTTCATAGCGCGTCAGTTCGGTTTAGCATCAATCCAGATTTTTACTGCAGGCGGTGGTGACAGCGATATCGAAATTCCCGGAATCGAAAAAGACAGGGCACAAAACATCAAGCAATTACTGATGTCAAAACTAACCTCTGACATGACTAATACTGCTGTTGAGAATGAGTAGTTCCGACTTTAATCACCCGCAAAGACAATCCTTAATTGGTGTTTTGGTAATGTTTGCCGATACACTCCGAAAGATAGTCCGCGCTTTGTGGCCTCTTTTGGTGGTTTGGTTATTTAAGTTCAACGAAATGAACAAACTGTATTTGGGCTTAGGGGTTATCGTAGTAGTTTCGGTAGTAGGGATTATTGCCTATCTGCAGTACCTCAATTTTACTTTCCACATAGATGAAGAAAACGACGAATTCATTATTCATGAAGGGGTTTTGAATAAGTCTAAAATAGCGATCCAACTGCATAAAATCCAGCAGGTAAATATCAGTCAGTCCTTTGTTCAGAAGATTATCGGCGTCCATGCATTAGATATCGACACTGCCGGAAGTACTAAAAAGGAAGTTTCCATTCGCGCTATTTCACATGATCTTGCCGTTGCTTTAAGAACAAAATTGCTTAGTGAGGTCAGCAGCGTTTCCGAAGTCACGACATTATTGGAATCTGTTAATGAAGAAACCGAAAAACCTTTCATTGCGATAAGTTTTTTGAGTCTGGTAAAAATCGGAATCACGTCCAATTATGTTCGAAGTTTCGGTTTATTGACGGCTTTTTTCTTTACGGTTTACGAAAATGTTCAGAACGTGGCCCGCAATTCCCACGCACTGGATCAAATGGATGCTGAAATTGAAAGCTACATTAATAGGAATATGGCATTGTATTCGGCAACGATATTAATTGGCATCGTATTTTTTGCAATTCTTGTCATCAATCTGTTTCGTACGATTATTAAATATTTCGATTTTAAAATCACAAAAAAAAGCCGCTCTTTATTGCTTTCGTACGGTCTGTTATCTACTAAAAACACCATCATAAAACCGAATAAGGTTCAAATTGTGGCATTGAGTCAGAACTGGCTCCAAAAGAAAATGGATGTGCTGAGCTTAAAAATCAAGCAGGCATCGGGCAGTGAAACGGAAAAAGAAAACAGGAAATCAGCCATCGAAATTCCGGGCTGTGATGAGGTTGAAAGAGAAGCCATTCTGAAGCTTTTATTTGGACAAATTCCGGAAAAAGGAGTGATGTTAAAACCCAATATCCGAAAATTATTGTTTCCGTCCTTCTTTTTGATTATCCTGCCGGTTTCCATAGTTTTTGGTTACGGATTTATCATAGACAATAAAGTGTTTGATTATATTTTAATCCTGCCTTTTTATCTGGCCTTTGTCGGATTGTTGCTTTACTTCGGATTCAGGAATTACCGTTTGTTTATAAATCAGCAGTACATTATCAGACAAAGCGGTGCTTGGGATGTCGACAACGAAATAATTGAGCCTCACAAGATTCAGGCTATAAAAGTCAGTCAGTTTTTCTGGCATAAACGCGCCAATGTAGGAAGCGTTACCATCACAACTGCTGGCGGGGATTTGTCCTTTTACTTAGGGAATTTTTCCAAAATTAAAGAACTGGTGAACACGTGGCTGTATCAGGTGGAAACCACAAAGGAAAACTGGATGTGATGCTGGTTTTAAATTATAAAATAAAGAATTTGAATTATTATAAATGAAAAAATGGATACAGGCCGCAAGGCTTAGAACGTTGCCGTTATCGGTTTCGGGAATAATTGTAGGAAGTGCTTATGCTTATTTTCAGGGGTTTGAAAATTTGCTGATTATTGTTTTTGCTTTGTTAACAACTTTAGGATTTCAGGTGCTTTCCAATTTTGCCAACGATTATGGCGATGGCGTAAAAGGAACAGACAATGAAAACAGGGTAGGGCCACAGCGAGCCATTCAAAGCGGAGCCATTTCGGTGGATCAAATGAAAAAGGCAATCATTATTACAGCAGTTTTGTCGCTGATTTCAGCAGTGACGCTGATTTACATTTCCTTCGGAAAAGAAAATTTCGGTTATTCGTTGTTGTTTTTCTTTTTGGGAATCGCTTCAATAATCGCAGCCATTAAATATACAGTTGGAAAAGGTGCTTACGGTTACAGCGGATTCGGAGATGTTTTCGTTTTTATTTTCTTCGGATTGGTAAGTGTATTGGGTTCTAACTTCCTTTTCACAAAACAATTTGACTGGATTCTTATTTTACCGGCCGTTGCTGTCGGTTTGCTGAGTGTGGCGGTTTTAAACCTGAACAACATGCGCGACATCGAAAACGACAGAAACTCGGGAAAGAAAACGATAGTGGTAAAAATGGGATTGCAGACTGCGAAATACTATCATTACACAATAGTGGTTATGGCAGTTTTAGCAACCGTTGTTTTTTCTTTTTTGGTTGAAATAAGCTATTTCGCGGCTTTGTTTATTGCCATTTTGATGTTCCGACATTTGAAAACGGTTCAGACGGCAAAAACGTACACCGATTTTGATCCGGAACTGAAAAAAGTAGCTCTTGGAACATTTGCTTTGGCAATTCTCCTTTCATTAACTTTGGTATTCTTCTACTAATCAAAAAATATATAAGATCATGAAAATTACATTTTACGGTCACGCCTGTATCGGAATTGAAGTAAGCGGCAAGCACATCTTAGTCGATCCTTTTATCACAGGAAACCCAAAAGCGTCTCATATCGATATCAATATTTTAAAAGCCGACTATATTTTAGTTACTCACGCGCATCAGGACCATGTGTTGGATGTGGAAGCAATTGCGAAAAGAACCAAGGCTACTATCGTTTCCAATTATGAAATCGCTACGCATTTCGGTCACAAAGGTTTGAATTACCATCCGATGAATCACGGCGGAAGCTGGAAATTCGATTTCGGAACCGTAAAATACGTAAATGCCATCCACACCAGTTCCTTTGCAGACGGAAGTTACGGAGGTCAACCTGGCGGATTCGTAATCGAAGGCGAACACAAAAATATTTATATCGCTGGCGATACGGCACTTACAATGGATATGAAATTGATTCCGATGCGCACCAAACTTGATTTGGCCATTCTTCCAATCGGCGATAATTTCACTATGAGTGTTGACGATGCCATTATCGCTTCCGATTTTCTGGAATGCGATAAGGTTTTGGGCTATCACTATGACACCTTCGGATTTATCGTAATCAACCACGAGGAATCAATCAAAAAATTCTTCGACAAAGGCAAAGACCTGATGCTTTTGGAAATAGGAGAAGCAATCGAATTATAATTTTTTTGGAGCGTCCCGATAGCTATCGGGAGGTTCGGGCTTTTTTTGAAAACCATTTTCCCGCTGTCCGCTGTATCTTTTGAAAAGGTCATTTCGAGAGCCTCAATGACCGTTTCAAAAGGATGCCCCTCCCATCGGGGCTATTAGATTAACCATTTTCATATCTGTAAAGTTTTCTAATGATCAAAGCTAGTTATCAAAAATACGTCCTTAATTTCAAACGTCCAGCCGGAACGTCACGAGGGATTCTTGACGAAAAAGAAACCTGGTTTATAATTCTTGAAAAAGAAGGAAAAAAGGGAATAGGCGAGTGTGGCATCCTGCGAACGCTTAGTGTTGACGACCGACCGGATTATGAAGAAAAACTAAAATGGGTTTGCCAAAACATCGATTTGGGAAAAGACAAACTTTGGGAAGCCATGATGGAATTCCCGTCTATACAATTCGGAATCGAACAGGCTTTTTTGTCGCTAGAGGCTGAAAATCCGTTTTTGTTATTCCCGTCTGCATTTACCAAAAGTGAAAAAAGTATTTTCATAAACGGCTTGGTTTGGATGGGCGATGAGGTGTTCATGAAGCAGCAAATCGATGAAAAACTAGCCAGCGGATTCAAGTGCATAAAACTCAAAATAGGAGCCATAGATTTCCAGAAAGAACTTGATTTATTGCGTTTTATCCGAAGTAATTTTGATGCCCAAACCATTGAAATCAGGGTAGATGCTAATGGTGCTTTTTCTTCAGATGACGCTTTAGATAAATTGAATCAGTTATCTGAGTTTGAGTTACATAGTATAGAGCAGCCTATCGCTAAAAACAACACTGACAGGATGGCAGAGCTATGCAAATCGACACCTTTTCCTATCGCCTTGGATGAAGAGCTGATTGGCGTGTTTTCTTTGGAAGAAAAAGAAGCGTTACTCAAAAAAATTAAACCGCAATACATCATATTAAAGCCGAGTTTAGTGGGCGGATTCCGTGGCACACAAGAGTGGATTACTTTAGCCGAAAAATATAAAATCGGCTGGTGGATCACTTCCGCTCTGGAAAGTAACATTGGGTTAAATGCCATCGCGCAATGGACATATACACTTCAAAATCCGATGCCACAAGGCTTAGGAACCGGCGCTCTTTATACCAATAATTTTGATTGCCCGCTGGAGGTCAAAAACGGACAACTCTGGAACGAAAAGCATAAAAATTGGGATACCTCAAAATTGAATTTTTGATAAGAATAGGACTTATAAAACTGCGTTATGCAGTTTTTTTTATTCCTTTTATCGAAAACTTAACGTCTTGTTAAGATTCTTACAAATCATAATTCTAAATTAGAGTTCAAATTATCGAATTTTTATTGCAATTGGTTTAAAGTGCTCAAATACCACTCCGGGCGCTTAATTAACCTTCCAAAAAAAATATCCCTTAACGATTTTCGGGGTCAAATATGCTATTTCTGTTTGATCTTCTGTTTGCATCTCTTGCAAGAAACACGTATGACTAAACCGTAACAATTTTGTTATGGTCTTAATAGAGTTTATTGTTTAATAAATACCACAACTATGGAAACATTATTACGGAAAAAAGGGGGTTGGAGTTGTATTGCAATCTTAACGTTGTTATTTGCAACTTTTTCTATGCTTGGCCATGAGCCTTTGGGGAAGAAACATGGGCCGTTGCCAATGAAAAAAATAACCTTAGGGAAATTATCACCAACTATTTACTCCGATAGGGCAGATTATCAGCCGGGTGATACTTTACGTTTATCCGGATCCGGATGGCAGCCTGGAGAAACCGTTACCTTGCATTTTGATGAAAGCCCTACAGTTTGCCCCAGTGGACATAACAGGTTTACTGTTGCCGATGCCAATGGGAACATTTTTTATGACCTGTTTTATTTTAATGATCGACACCTTGGAGTAACCTTTGTTGTAACGGCTACTGGACAAACTTCGGGATTAGCAGCTCAGACTACTTTTACCGATGGATTGCTTTTTACTGCAAGCATTGCATCAACACCTTCAAATTTGTGTTCGGGAGCAAGCGCAAACTATTCAATTACAGTTACTAATTTAACAACTGCTCAACCTACAGGAAATAATGCAAGGGCTGGATCATTCAGGATCGCCATACCAGCTGGCTTTACTTCGGTATCCAATGTAGCAACAAGTTTACCAGCAAAATTTTCTGCAATTTTTTCATCAGGTAATATTGATGTAAACAGGACTGGTGGTGCTTCAAACGGATTGGGAGCTGGTTCACCGGGTGAGTCAATTGTGATAACGTTTACAGCAACTGCCCCAGTAGTAATATCCAATCCTTATATATTTACAACGACTGCTTGGGTAGGAAATGATTTTTCGACTACACAATTTCCGGCTTTAGCAAATCAGCCTCAAGTTAATATCAATTCTGCTCCATCCATAATATCTGCTTCAGACATATTTGTTTCGAATCAGGATGGACTTTGTTCCTCTTCTGTAAGTTTGGGAAGTAATATTACGTTGTCAGGAAACCCTTCGCCAACTCTCAGTTATAGTCTTAGTAACTTTGGAGGGATTATACCAAACTCTAGAGTATTTCCTGTAGGAGAAACCACAGTTTATGTGAAAGCTTCAAATAGTTGTGGAGAAGTAATTGGTTCATTTAAAGTGGCAGTTACAGATAATGAGAATCCGGTACTTACTCCGGGATCGGATCAGGATGTTGTTTTGGGATCTGATTGTAAAATTTTAATACCAGACGTATCGGGTTCAGCAACGGATAATTGTTCGGGAGTGATTGTTTCACAATCTCCTGAGGCAGGTTCTTCTGTGAGCAGCGGTCATAACGCTGAAATCGTTGTAACTGTAACGGCTACCGATGCGGCAGGTTTAACTGATGTTGAATACGTGAAGCTTACTGCGAAAGACGTAACAAGCCCTGTTATCAGTCCCATATCGCCAATCAATGTTGGCACCGATGACAGAGAATGTTCAGCCCTAGTATCAATCACAGCCCCATCGGCCAGCGATAACTGTAATCCAGGAACTGCTTTGGGAGTTCGCAGCGATAGTCAGGCACTGAATGCGGCTTATCCAAAAGGGGTTACGACGATCACCTGGAGTTATAGCGACGGCAACGGAAATAATGCAGCGGCAGTTCAGCAAACGGTAACTGTAAATGACGAGGAGGCTCCCGAAATCAGTGCGGTTTCACCAATAAGTGTTGGAACGGATGATAACTCATGTAGCGCGATTGTAAACATCACGGCCCCATCGGCCAGCGATAACTGTAATCCAGGGACTGCTTCGGGAGTTCGTGACGACGGTGAATTGTTGTCAGCGGCCTATCCGAAAGGAGTAACCACAATAACATGGACTTACAGCGACGGTAACGGCAACGATGCGGTAGCGGTTGAGCAAACCGTAACGGTAAGCGATGACCAGGCGCCACAAATCAGTGCGGTTTCACCAATAATTGTTGGAACGGATGACAACTCATGTAGCGCGATTGTAAACATCACGGCCCCATCGGCCAGCGATAACTGTAACGCAGGAACTGCTTCGGGGGTTCGTGACGACGGTGAATTGTTGTCAGCGGCCTATCCGAAAGGAGTAACCACAATAACATGGACTTACAGCGACGGTAACGGCAACGATGCGGTAGCGGTTGAGGAAACCGTAACGGTAAGCGATGACCAGGCGCCACAAATCAGTGCGGTTTCACCAATAATTGTTGGAACGGATGACAACTCATGTAGCGCGATTGTAAACATCACGGTCCCATCGGCCAGCGATAACTGTAACGCAGGAACTGCTTCGGGGGTTCGTGACGACGGTGAATTGTTGTCAGCGGCCTATCCGAAAGGAGTAACCACAATAACATGGACTTACAGCGACGGTAACGGCAACGATGCGGTAGCGGTTGAGCAAACCGTAACGGTAAGCGATGACCAGGCGCCACAAATCAGTGCGGTTTCACCAATAAGTGTTGGAACGGATGATAACTCATGTAGCGCGATTGTAAACATCACGGCGCCATCGGCCAGCGATAACTGTAATCCAGGAACTGCTTCGGGGGTTCGTGACGACGGTGAATTATTGACAGCGGCCTATCCGAAAGGAACAACGACCATCACATGGAGTTACAGCGACGGCAACGGCAACGATGCATCGGAGGTGGAACAAACGGTAACGGTAAGCGATGACCAGGCTCCCGAAATCAGTGCGGTTTCACCAATAAGTGTTGGAACGGATGATAACTCATGTAGCGCGATTGTAAACATCACGGCGCCATCGGCCAGCGATAACTGTAATCCAGGAACTGCTTCGGGGGTTCGTGACGACGGTGAATTGTTGACAGCGGCCTATCCGAAAGGAACAACGACCATCACATGGAGTTACAGCGACGGCAACGGCAACGATGCATCGGAGGTGGAACAAACGGTAACGGTAAGCGATGACCAGGCTCCCGAAATCAGTGCGGTTTCACCAATAAGTGTTGGAACGGATGATAACTCATGTAGCGCGATTGTAAACATCACGGCGCCATCGGCCAGCGATAACTGTAATCCAGGAACTGCTTCGGGGGTTCGTGACGACGGTGAATTATTGACAGCGGCCTATCCGAAAGGAACAACGACCATCACATGGAGTTACAGCGACGGCAACGGAAATAATGCAGCGGCAGTTCAGCAAACGGTAACTGTAAACGACGAGGAGGCTCCCGAAATCAGCCCGGTATCAGCGATAGAAGTTGGCACCGATGACGGAGAATGTTCAGCCTTAGTATCAATCACAGCCCCATCGGCCAGCGATAACTGTAATCCAGGAATTGCTTTGGGAGTTCGCAGCGATAGTCAGGCACTGAATGCGGCTTATCCAAAAGGGGTTACGACGATCACCTGGAGTTACAGCGACGGCAACGGAAATAATGCAGCGGCAGTTCAGCAAACGGTAACTGTAAACGACGAGGAGGCTCCTGAAATCAGCGCGGTATCAGCGATAGAAGTTGGCACCTATGACGGAGAATGTTCAGCCCTAGTATCAATCACAGCCCCATCGGCCAGCGATAACTGTAATCCAGGAACTGCTTCGGGAGTTCGCAGTGATAGTCAGGCACTGAATGCGGCTTATCCAAAAGGGGTTACGACAATCACCTGGAGTTACAGCGACGGCAACGGCAACGATGCGGTAGCAGTTGAGCAAACCGTAACGGTAAGCGATGATGAGAATCCTGTTATTGTTTGTCAAGATGATATTCATCTGTCAGCTTGTGAAGAAACAGCAACTTGGTCTGCGCCAGTAGCCTCAGATAATTGCTCAGTTTCAAGTGTTATTCAAACTTCAGGTCCTCTTCCTGATTCAAATACAATCTTTGCTATTGGTACGAGTACGCCAATTATATATAAAGCAACGGATACCAGTGGAAATGTAACATACTGCTCGTTTAACGTCATAAGAGATTCTGAGTTAGTTGATACGTCAGCGGGATTATATATAAATGATGAACTTTATTTCGGATATGCACAAGATCAATCTTGTGAATTTAAGGTAACTCCTCAAGGAGGAAAGGGGCCTTACAAAGTAGTAATCACTATGAGTCGTGCTTTAAAATGCAATCAGGTTAATGATGCTGGAGATGAAAAGTGGACATGTAATGGTGTTGTAGGAACCACCACCGTCAACACCATCGTCAACACCACTGGCAATACTTGTTTGGCATTCCCATTAATAGCTTCATCTACCCCAGTATCGACGATAAAAGGAATTGAACTAGGTTCTTCTTGTTCCGTATCAGCGATTTTAATGGAAGATGCAATTATGATAGCTACCATAACTGATGATAATGGTTGCGTAGTTACAACCACTAAAGAAGTTAAAGGCAGCGATGTACGTTGCTTTAACAAAAATAGCACAAGAGAAAAAGTGAGCATATGCCATAAAACGGGTAGCGGTAAAAATCCATGCGTGCAAATTTGTGTTGATTACGATGCTTTGGAAGAGCATTTGGCGCATGGTGATTATGTAGGGAAATGTCTGCCAAATTGTATAGATCCTGCAAAACCAGATGATGGAGAAAATGTGGCATTATTTAATGTCAAAGCCTATCCAAACCCAAGTAACAATCAGTTCACATTTGAAATTGAGAGTGAGAGCAGCGACGATATCAATATAAGTGTATTAGATATTTCCGGAAGGTTGATAAAAGAAATGACCAATGTAAAAGAGTCTAAAGTAACTTTTGGTGAAAGTCTTCCAAGAGGGGTTTATTTTGCAATGGTTCAACAAGGTAATAATCAGAAAACGATCCGAATAGTTAAGGAGTAATCGATTTGATTATCACAAAAAACTCCGGCTTATGGCCGGAGTTTTTTTATTTAATAGAAAAGAGGATTTAGCTTTCGATGACGATTGCTTCCGGAGTTGCGCCCAAATCAAGTAAGATATCTGTAATGGTTTTTACAAAATCTTCCGGGCCACATACGTAGAAATTCTGACTGAAATCCAATATGTTTTCGATGATGAAATTGCGATCAATTCTTCGGCCCTGAAAACCAACCACATTTTCCCTTGTGTAGAAATTTATGAAATTGTTTTTCAGTATTTTTTGTAATTCGTTGGCCATTATTACGTCTTCGGAAGTTTTGTTAACGTATATCAATCGGTTACCATGAATCTGGTTGTTTTTGTAAAGGTTCCGGAATATTGAAATAAAAGGTGTTATACCTGCACCGGCGGCAATGAAAACACCCGGGCCTTTGTAATTGATTGTTCCGAAGACATCATGGAGAATTAATTCATCACCAGCGTTTATGCGCCCTAATTCGTTTGTTACTCCCTTGCGTTCTTTGTAAATCTTGATCATGAATTCCAAATTGTTTGATTCTTTCAGATTCGTAAAAGTAAATGGACGCTTTTCGTTTTTCCATTGAGGCCTATTAATGGATACTTCCGTGGCTTGTCCGGGCGTAAATGTATATCCTTCAGGTTTTTCCACTACAAAAGATTTCACATCATGGGTGATAAATTGGGCTTTCAAGACTTTTACGACATGACTGTGTTTCATAAGTTCTATATGAGATTGTGGAACAGTTTTTTTAACATTATTAAAGTTAATGAAAAAAAGTGAGTTGGGAAATCAGAAGAGGTGGGTATTTGAATGCGGGAAAAGGGGTAGCATAAAAGTTAAGGTACGTCCGTATCGTAGCTAATACTGCCGAATTCTTCATTTTGAAGATTTTCCTTTTATGTTGATGGACGTCAAGCTTCTGGTTTTTCGTTAAGGAATTTCTCAATCAAAGGAACGATAAATTCATTTGCTTTAAAGTCTGGACTTAATGTTGTTATTTCTCCTATATATTCGCCATGACCGCCTGGAATAATTGCCAGTTTGGAATCAGGAATTAGCTTCGACATGGCAACGATATGTTCGGAAGTTGCCACATCCTGGTCTCCATTAACGAGCAAAACAGGAACTTTAATTGATTTTATCTGTTCGTCTGAAAATTCTTTGAAGTTTATCATCCTTTCGGCGCATTTTTCATACATAGTCATAAGCTTTGTAATGTTGGGATTGACCATTAAAAAAGCATCTTTGTATTGTTGTGGCATCTGTTCAAATGTTCCGTTCTTCATAAACTCCCAAAACTGAGGAAATGCCCCGTCTCTTTTGAGTAGTGGAGAAGCTGCCACTATTTTATGGCAAAGTTCCGGATGTCTTATCGCCATTTGTAATGCAGTATTTCCACCATTACTAAAACCAAATAGATCTACTTTGCTTATGCCAAGGTTTTTAAGGAGTGCAGCAACATCATCGGCGTCTTGCTCAAATGAAATGGGAGTATTTCGGTCACTTGTCCGTCCGTGCGCCTGAAGTTCAACGCAAATGAGCTGGCGGTCTTTAGAAAAGAGAGGTATAACTCTTCCAAAAGTGGTCTCAATGGTAGAACCTCCGCCGTGAATAAGAACAAGTGGTTTTCCCTGTCCGTATATTTCATAATACATTGCTATTCCATTTACATGGGAATAACCACTTGTCATTACCGGGTTTTCAGTTGTTGAAATCGTCATGCTATTCTGTTTATCATTCGTATCACTTTGCAAATATAGTCTTCCAGTCTTTCTTCATATCAACCAGAACCCATCCATATTTTCCGGCATCATCTAACCCTTTCGACAACTGACCGATGTGCGATTCACGATCATAAGCCCATTCTCTTTCAGCATCGGTGTGATGAACAATTAGTCCGAAGCGTGGATAGCCTGTTGCAGTTGTAGTCCATTGTAACATTTGATGATCTCCATCAGAATTTCCGGCAGCAAAGACAGGGCGCTTGCCGATGTACTGATGAATGCCCACAGGTTTTCCTTCTTTGTCGTCAATAAAATTTAATTCGGGGAGTTTTATAAGTTTCGGCTGGCCGTCTTTACTAACCTCATACTTTACTTTTCCGGAACTGCCCACCACCATGTAAGGCGGAATGCCGTATGCTTTTTCCACCCACACACGCATGAAATCAACCCCGCCACCGGAAACGATGAACGTTTTGTAATCATTCGCGCGCAGATATTTAAGCAACTCTACCATCGGGAGATAAATCATTTCGTTGTAATGTTTTCCGGTTTTCGGATGTTTTGCGGAACGCATCCATTCATCTACAGTTTTTGAAAATTCATCGGTTGACATTCCGGCATGGGTGGTCATTATAATTTTGAGGATGTCATGGTCACCACCTGACAAAGCCGTTTTAATATCTCCCTCTAAAATCGCTTTGAAAGGCTGTTGGTTTTTCCATTCGGGATGTTCAGGCGCCATGGCACGGATACGATCAATGGCAAAAGCTAGTTGGAAATACATGGGCTGTTCGCCCCATAAGGTTCCGTCATTATCGAAAGTAGCAATACGGTCGGCAGTAGGAATAAAGTCGACGCTTCCTTTAGTTGTGGTTTTTTTGACAAAATTAATAATGGCTTGTTTTGTTGGTCCGTCATTCCATGAAGGCAGAGGGTCGGAAATTTTTTTCTGAGCTGTTTCCTCCGTCTCTGCCTGTTTTATCCATGCACCAAGCAACAATACCGCTATGCATAAGAAAGTTTTTATTTTCATATTATGTTTTCATGTATCTATGTCACCGGATAATCGTTATTTATTTCAGAACTAATAACCTTTATTTTTCTCTTTATATCGGGTTTTAACTTCCTCTTTTACCTCTCTCTTTTTTGTTGTGAATGTTTGGAATTGTTCCGGTGTTAAAATCTTTTTCAGTTCCTCCTCTTTTGCCGCTTCATTGCTTTTAATCTTTTTCATTTTTTCGTTTCTGGGCCCGCTCATGTTTTTCAGTTCCTCATTCATGCGTGCATACTTTAAATTAAGTTCCTGCACCAACGGAATCTGTTCGGCGGTGAGGTTGAGATTGTCTTTCATCCAGGTTGTAAGTTTTTCAGCACGCTGCTCCGGAGTAGATTGTGCTTTAGCGTTTTTAGATTGTGCATTAACGTTTACTACTGTAAGTAACATAACAGACAGTAGTGCGATGATGATTTTTTTCATAATGATCTATTTTTAAAAGTGATATTCAATCTATTTTTTCTTCTTTTTTGCATCAGTCGGCTGCGCCTTTTTATCCTGTCTTAACATAGGGAAACTCAATTCAAGTGCTTGTTTGGCTTTAATAGCCCTTAACTCACCTTCAATAATATTTGCAGGATTAAAGCTCGGCGGAAAAGATCGTGGAGGGAAGTCCTTAAAGGATGCGGCAAAACCGCTTACGTATTCCATGCCCAGATACATCTGTGGAGCATGGTCAAGAGTCCAGTCCCAATAGGTGTTGGATGTGAAATCAGCGCGCTCAAAAGGATCCTGCATCAGGTTAGTGAACTTCACCAGTCGCAATTTTGTGAAGGGTTCTCCCCATACACCTAACGTACCAGCCAGGCGCTGTTCGGCAAAAGTCATCTTCCATTCGCCTACACGCATGGCCACCAGTTCTGCCTCATCATCGGTATAGAAAAAGACTTTGCGTGCGCTCTTCACTCCATTATTCCGGCCTACCGTTCCATTAACGGTTGTGAGAAACTTCGACTGGTCGAAACCATCAAGGTGTACTTTATAATTCTTACCATTGGCTTTATGACCTTTCAGGCATTTACCAATAATGTCGGACTCCCCGGCTATAGCACATAGTGTGGGTATCCAATCGTTGTGACTCATTATTTCATTAGTTACTGTGCCAGGAGCAATATGACCAGGCCAGCGCACCAGGCAGGGAACTCGAAATGCGCCTTCCCAGTTTGTGTTTTTCTCACTGCGGAACCATGTCATTGCTCCATCAGGCCATGTGTTCATGTGGGGACCATTGTCGGTTGAATATACAACAATGGTATTGTTGGCAATACCAAGGTCATCCAATGCTTTAAGCAATTGACCCACAGTAATATCATGTTCAATCATGCCATCAAGATATTCGCTGTCACCATAAGTATATTTTCCGCGGTGTTCAGCTCTTACATGCGTGCGCAAATGCATGCGTGTTCCGTTCCACCAGCAGAAAAATGGTTTGCCTGCAGCGGTCATACGTTTGATAAAATCAATGGCAGCAGCTGATGTTTCATCATCAATAGTCTCCATGCGTTTTTTGGTAAGCGGACCAGTATCTTCTATGGTTTGCTTTCCTACCTTGCCCCAGCGCGGATCGTCAGTGGAATCATCAGTGTTGGTAGCTTTACATTTTAAAACACCACGCGGACCCCATTTTTCCCTAAATGCAGGGTCTTTTGGGTAGTCAGGCAATTCAGGCTCTTCCTCAGCATTAAGGTGATAGAGATTGCCGAAGAATTCATCAAAACCATTTACAGTAGGGAGGTTTTCATTGCGGTCTCCAACATGGTTTTTTCCAAATTGCCCCGTGGTGTAACCAAGACTTTTGAGGAATCCTCCAATGGAGGGATCTAACTGATTCATACCCATGGGTGCACCAGGATAACCTACCTTGGTAAGCCCTGTTCGGATACCATGCTGCCCTGTGAGAAAGGCAGCCCGTCCGGCAGTACAACTTTGTTCTCCATAGTATTGAAGGAAACGCATACCCTCATCAGCAATGCGATCAATGTTGGGTGTTGTGTAACCCATCAGCCCATCACTGTAAGCGCTGATGTTGGTGGTTCCTATATCATCACCCCAGATGACAAGGATGTTGGGTTTTTTATCTTGCGCTTGGGTCATGCAGTAAGCGAAGAAACTCATACAGAGGGCAACATAAATTTTGGCAACATTTTTCATAAAAAATCATATTAGTTTATATTCTAAATATTGAATCCGATGAACGTTTGCAGCCAAAGACATCTAAATTACCAATCTGTAATCAGTTCGCTTCGAAAAGGAAAACAGATGAATCTGACTGCATCAATAAATTTTTTTTGACATACTTATTTTTTAGTATTAGCTATAAATGTATGAATTTGGTTAACTTTCAGGTTTATTTTAAAGATTAAATTCATGAAAATCAGACAAATAGCATCATTTTATTAAAAAAGGGTGCCGTGACAAGAGAAAATACTGTTTCTGTAACAGAAGCCACAGTTATTTAGAAATAGTTCTTTTAGATGGGAGTAAATGAGTGGTTTGTGAAATTTACAGATTATGACGGAGTAATAAAAAAAAAAATCAACTGTTTTCTTTTCAGTCAAACTTGTTACGATAATAGTCAACTTTAAAATCGTAAACCGGCCTTGCGGATTTTTCGTATTTTTCCTTGTTTTCCAAATACAGTTTTGATTTTGAAAGTCCGACATTGGAAGAACCGGAAGGAGAGTAGAGGATGGTTAGTTTAATTGGTCATCCCAAAAATGTTTGTCGATAATCACTTCACGCTTTTTTATAATTTCATCTGTGATTTTAAGTCCTAAGATATCGACATAGAAAAGGCGGAATGCGTTGTTTTTGCCGAATCCGCTTGTAAAGAAAATTTCCTTGATTTCAGATTTCTTAATATAAGCGATAATTTTTTGGTTCAGTTCAACAGGTAAGTCTTTTACACGGTTTAAAATAACCGAAGTAGTAAATTCTATTTGAATACTGTCCTCATAGGATAGAACTCATATTTGTTCAATCCATTAGCCGGGTCGTTGTCGATAATCTTTTTTAAATGCTCTTCACTGTCAACAGATACAACGCCAACACCATAACCACCGTTTGGGGCAGATACAGGACCAAAAACAATTGCTGTTCCATCATTGAGAAGTGAAGTCCAATAGACAGCATGACTTTACATGATTGTTTTTTCTTCTGCCGTCATGTCAATCATAAATGTTGATCGGGGCGGATTTAATTTGAGGAAAAACTGCAGCTTAGCCATGATGTATTTAATTTATTGGTTGCTGCGAATCTTAGTTTATTCTGTATCAGTTATTACCGATAAGGTTCGCCTATTTTGTGGATCGAGGCGCTTGTTTTTGTTATTAAACCAAATATACAAGAAAAGAGATTTAGTTTAGCCTTACAATCTATTTGGATGAAGCCGATGTTAGTCTCTGGGCGATTGGTTTTCAGTAAAGTATATATTTTTTTGTGATTCAAAGATATCGTTCAGTGAGTTGCAGGAAACGTACGGAAGGCTTTAAGAGATGGTGTTTTTTATTACTGATGATTATAAGTATACCGAAAAGTCAGACAGGATAAATTGAAAACATAGGGGAGAATTACAATCACTGGCTCTTACCGTTATACACCCAAACTTCGCTTGTTCAAAACTGCTGTTGGTATGCTGCTGTAATTATTCTTTATCACAATATTTGAGTTTGTAATTACTTTGAGCATATTCTATAATTTTCGGAATCGAATCACAATTGACTGCTAATGTTGAAAAATTAATGGATCTTATAAAATTGTGCTCCTTTAAATTAATTTTTTCAAATTTTCTTAAACCAGAATTTAAATCATTTGATGTTTTCAAAATTCTATATTGAGGGATACCGTCAAAGTTATTTCCTAAATGCTGAATAATTATTAATTCTTTATTGCTTGTATTTTGATAAACAATCAAATCATTATTAAATGCTCCAAAATTATTTCCCTTAAATAATACAAATAAATAACTAACTGATATTATAAGTACCAAAGGGAAAAAAATTAAAATAATACCCTCAAGCCATTTATTTTTTCTAATATCATTTAATCCAATAATAATTAAATAGGTTAGTAATGTTAGAAATAAAAAAACTGATAAGTAGCCTTCAAATATTATTTGATAAAATTTTGTCCTAACATCAATGTTCCCTGGAAAAATAAAAACAGGAATTAGAGACAATAAAAATGCTGGGATAGAAAAAAGAAATAATTTGTTTATTAATTTCATATACGTTATCGTTAGAAACAGTTGAATACAACGTCTCAGGGATTTATGCCGGTAGGGACTTTTATTACTGATACTTGCAAATATATCGAAAATTTTGAAAGAAAAACCTTGTATTTGAAAAGAATGTGCAAACACTTACCTTTACCGATAAATCCTAAAAACCCCACTTGCATAAATCGCTTGTTAGCGGTTCAGTTGTTTAAAAATTCAATTTATCGTCTCTTTTTTCGTAAATATCATTTATTTCGATAAACATTATGGAATTTATTAATATGAAAATTATAGCATACCAAAAATTATAATAACCACTTAGCCAAGTTGATGCTCCAAATGTATGTGCAACCATGACAAAAAGAGCAAAAGTTTTGAGTTTTCTTTTTGATAAATTATAACCAATTATTCCTATCAATAGTAACCATATAAAACTAATAATGAATATTCCCGATGTATGATTAGCCATCATAAATGCACCAATAGGATTTCCTTCATTAGCTCTACTTAAATTTCCTTTCCAATATTCGTCAGACTGATTTACGATTGTAATGATCACGTCAAACAAACAAGCCCAATAAGCGGGAATTAATAAAATTAGTTTTGAATTTAGAATTTTATTCACGCTTTTATAATTCTGTTTAATTTTTTAATTGATTTTGAAGTAAAATTTTTACAAATATTGGTTAACCCGTAATTTTGTGTCAACTAACCGCTAACGTTCCGCGGGCTTGCTGCAAAATGCTAATTCTTTTGGATTTTATAATAATCAACCCAATCTTTTATTCTTCCAACAAACATTTTAAGATAGTTTTCAGTCAGAAATATATTTGACCAATCAAATCTTTGAGCTTGAACACCAAGATAAAAAATAAAAATTGATGCTCCAGTTTCTGGAATTAAGTTTATCTCTTTATCAGATAATTCTCTGAATTCTTTGTAACCTTCAAGAAAACTTTTGACTTTTAATTCGTATTGATTTTTGTCTTGTTCGATGAAGAATAATTGTTTGCAGAAATACCCAACATCTAAAATAAGTAATCCATTTCCGCAATTATCAAAGTCAAATATAGTTATTTCATTTTCTGCATTTATACTGAAATTGTCATACCAAATATCAAGATGAACAATTCCTTTTTGGTTATCTTCTAAATTGCTCTCTTGAAAGGTTTTTGATATTTTTTCACCAATTTCTTTTAGGAATTTCATTTCACTTAAATCTTCGGTGAAAAATGGTTTTAAATAATTATATGATTTTTTTAAAAGTATTTCAGAATTATAATTCACTCTATCGATTTTTTTGCTTGCCGTTATATTATGAATTTTAGCAATAAGAGAACCAACAGCAAAGCAATTCTCATTTGTCATAAATCGTTTTTTTTCACCATTTGCAAATGAAAATAGTACAACATACCGAATTCCTTCAGGAGCATTAATTTCTTGAATTAATTCATCGTTTTTATCAGAGATTGGAAATGAAATAGAAAGGTTGTTGTTTTTGAGTATTTTTAAGAGTTCTAATTCTTCCTTGATTTCAGTTTTACTTCTCCAATTATGACAGTAAACTCTAACAACATATTTTGTGTTTGAGTCTGAAATGAAATATGTGTGATTTACTCCAGTTCTAAATAATTTACATTCAAAATTGCTATTTAGGTTGTATTTTTCTATTATAAAATTGCCTAAATCTTTTTCTGATATTGTAGAAGCAATTACTGGGAATGTTGTCATTCGGCTTAGTTTTGGTTTAATTGTGGATAACGTCCCGCCGGCTTTGTGTCAGGTGGGGATTTTTATTACTGATGTTTAGAAATATATCGAAAATTTTGAAAGAAAAAGGTGAAAAACAGGAGTGAGGTGCAAGCACTGGCTCCTCCAATTACACTACGACCCCGCCATTATATAAAGCCGCTGTTAACAGAAGTTTTATTTTTTTTCCTTTTGGTCGTATTTACTTATTTGTAAAAACTTTATTGGATCTTTCATTTCTATTATATCAATTACTGCTTGTTTTTTGTCTGTTGCATTGTTATAATATTCTTTTGCGATTTTATATCCTATGTAATAACCTAAATCCGCTGGCTTGTCTTTAACGGTAGAATAGTTGTAAAGCCAATTCTTAATATTTTCATTACATAATTCATTTTTAAACTCTTTCCAAAGTTCTTTTTCATGCTTATCTCCATATTCTTGTGCAACTTTATTTATTTTGCTGCCAGTTGTAAGTTCACCAATGAAATCACAAAATCCTTCTTGCATAACGGCATATAAAAGGTCGCATCTTATTGCGTTTTTATCACCTGAACTAATTTGTTGCGTATGCACATATTCGTGTGACACAAAATTCTTTATTTTTTGAATAACATTATCACCGCTTCCCAAAACTTTACTAAGTGCATTATTATTAAATTCAGACAAATCTGTGTCTTTTGTTGATGCAGAAATTTCTGTGCCAATTAATAAAAAATTGTCAGATACAGTTCCTCCTGTACTGACTAAACCAATAGCAAAGCAAACTTTAAAAGGTTTGAAGTTAGGGTAAATTTCTTTAAATTTTAAAACAACTTCGTCAATTACCGGAACAGCCTTTTTTGCTTCGTAAGTATTTTTTCTGATAGAATTGTAAAATTTAGGCATTGTTGAGACAGCATTTACAAATTTTTCAGCGGTAAAATTTCTCTCTTTTATAAAATCTTCAAGACCGTTAGTCGCCCTGTCTAAATATAGTTTCTGAAATGATGCAATACTGTCATTTCGTGATTTGCATTTTTTCAAATTGTCAAATGCTTCCCAAAAATGGTCAATATCCAATGTTTGAATATTTTTTTTGTTTTCTGGTTCAAGCTCTTTTTTGATTTTTGCAATTTCTTTTAGTTCTGATTTTGAAAATTGTTTAATGGTAATTGAAACTTTGCCTTCAGCCGGATTTCCATTTTCGTCAAGTCTATTTATTGCTAAGTAAAAATCATTTGTTTCATTTGAAGTAAAATCAAAGGTTTCTAAACCATTTTGTCCATTTGGTGAATCTTTTTCTACGAGTTTTTTATTCGATTTATCAGTTAGAACTAAAACCACGTCAATTCCTTTTTGTAAAACCGAAATTTTATAGACTCCATTTTTCTCAAAATGTAGGGTGTATTTTAAATTTGCACTTTTATTAAGTTTTACGTCTGAATAATTTTTATTTAATTCAATTTTTTGAACATTTTGTCCAAAAGATATCATTGATAAAAACAATAATAATAGAATTGAGGATGCTTTTTTCATATTTCAGTTTTTCTGTTTCGTTACGTAAAATTTCTGCTAACGTACCGCCGGCTTTATGTTGAGGCGGATTTTTTATTACTGATGTTTACAAATATACCGAAAACTTTGAAAGGAAAAGCCTACTTAGGAGAAGAAAATATTCACTGATCATTACAGATAAATCCCTAAAGCTGTCATTTCTTAAAATCGCTGTTAGCGGAAGTTTTAAATATTTGAATTGTTTTTTTTCTTTAAGATTTTTATGTAAAGTTGTACTCCCATTATAATATTTTAAAAAAAAAAATCACAATACTGTTATGTTTTAAAAAAGTGATAAATTCTCTACTGTAAAGTCGCTCGGATTTCAAATTATCGCCATCGGGTTTTATTTGTTTTTAAGTATAGTTACTGTTCAATATGGGTACGGATTGCAAATCCGCGCGGTGCAACAACTGACCAATTTGCGCGATCGTGGCGTTTTTTTAAAAATATGGCAAAAACTACGGTACGAATACAAATCATAAATCAGAACACAAATTTCAGATCAATATTTTCTTATTCACAATGAAATTATATTTCCGCTTCTGTTTTTTTTATTACATTTAAATTTTAGAAGAACTTATTTTGAGTAAGCATGTTTTGAGGATTTTCTCCCGAATAATTTCGGGAGCGCAAAAAAAACACAACCTGTTTATTTTTAAATTAATAGGTTTAACTTCTTTTCAGAAATACATTAGGCGAATAGTAAAATTCCGTTAGCATTAAGCTAATTAATTTTAAGCAACCAAAATGAAAAAACATACAGAATCGATTTATTCAACACTAAAAGTGAATCATTCAAAACCAAATAGCCGAATAACAGCTGCCGATTTCTTACCCGATCCGGAATCTCGCTTAGATTCTGCACAAATGAAGTACAAACCATTGGCAGACTCTGATATTCCGTACAGAGACTTAACTAATGCTGAGACTAAACGAGAAAGCATTGGGCAATTGATCGATAAACTGGATGTTGTTAAAAACATTAGATACCAAAGAACAATAGAAGACACCTATTGTAATGTTTACTCTTACGATTATTGTCATTTCTGCAAAGTGTATCTTCCTACTGTTTGGTGGACAGATCAAGCCCTGGAAAAAATATTGGAAGGGCAAGATGTAGAACCACTTATGGGAGAAACGGTAGATCACATTTATTCCAGTGCCATACACGACTGGTTTTTAAAATGGGGAGATGATTTTGGATGGAAAAGGATGTTTACTGCTGAAGAAATTCAAAATAAAGTGAATACCAATGGAGGTGTTGGAATAATTTGTGCCAAAAGGAAAGAAAAAGGACTCTCTGGACATATCGCTCCTGTTGTCCCGGAAACGAACGAGCATCAAGCCTACAGAGAGAATGGCGTGGTAGTATACCCACTGCAATCACAAGCTGGAAAGGTGAATTACAATTATTTTTCAGAAGTTAAAAAAGATTGGTGGAATGACGAACTATATTCCTCCTACGTGTTTTATTACCATGACTAAGCAATGGACCGAGAGTTCATGATTTGATATACATACTAAACATCTGCAGGTTGCAGCCCTAATTTAGTAACCACAAATTACACGATTTAATTAGTGTGTATTTTTGTAATTTCTGCGCACTCCGCTATCTGCTCGAGTTATACTAAAATGCTTTTAAAGGCTAAAGCAAAATGCGCTAACCGCATAGTTTTAAACTATATCTGAAACCAATTAATCCAAATAATTAATCAGACAATTGGATGATTTTGTATTATTATTTGATTTTCAATGAATTAACCATTTGAAATAAGATAATAATGAGTACATTTGCAACCTGGAAAAAACAAGAACAGCAAAAACTGTAACAGGGTAATTTATATGCTTAAATTATTGATATGAAAGCGATTAATGACAGTAGTGATTTTATAACTGCATTACAAAATTTTGCTTTTTATCAATCGTTCAGTCGATTCAAATGCAAAATTTTTGAGACTGAAATATAAATTCCTATAATTTAAAAATAAGGGAATGGATTTAATAATTTGTTTAATCCGTTTGAATGACTGTTTTTATTTTGATTACCAGTAGATTAAACTAATGCTTCCGAATAAAAAATAATGACTTTAAAAAGTTCAAAATAACCATAAAAAGAAAACTAGTATAAATGAAAGACAATCAGACAAAAAAATATTATTGGGGAATTGGATTAGAAAACGAAACCTACATGCAATTTGAAGAATCCCTAATAGTTTCTGGTGAGTTTATACAAGAAAAAATTGGTTTTGAGCGATACAGCATTGATTATAGAAAATGCTATAAACCGGAAAGCTTGGCCCCCTTATTAAAAAAGGCTTTTGGTTGTAACGAAAACTACAAAGTGAGCCGAATGATTAATAGTCATTCGCTGGAAAAACTCGACAAAAAATACCAGCACAAAACGTTGCCGGATGTTAAATCATTAGTTGGAAGCGCCGGAGTAGATGCGGAGACGCCAAAACCGCTTTCAAATCCGGAATATTTGGGGAAATCCATTATGGAACTTTTTCTTGAGGATCAACCGTACAATATTCAAAGTATGATTACCCAAAGAAATAAAACGATGGGATCTGTACATTTTGATGGTGATTCTATCGAATTTGTAACCAAATATTTTGAAAACAGGACAATTTCAGATTCTTGTAAAGAGCTGGAAGCCACCAAAAAGTTATTCCTGGATAAAATTAATGAATCGTCAGTACTAAATGGGAAATTAAGCTTTCCGGATTACAATAGCGGTCTTAATATGTTCATGACCAATCAGGAAAATCTTGTTTTGTTTAATAATGGCACCTATCATTTTCATATTACATTACCCTCACTAACTGAAAACAGTAGGATTGTAGATTATATTGATTTTGATAAAACGCACGCAAATGCCATTTATTTGTTGCAATGGTTTGAGCCTTTTTTTATAGCGACTCTTGGCAGCCCCGATATTATGGGAGTAATAAGCGACAAATATAGCTTAGACAAAAAATTTACTTTAGGTTCTATGAGAAATGCCATGTCCCGATACATAGGGGTAGGGACTTTTAACAAATCGATGCCTAAGGGAAAAATTTTAACTTACAAAGTGGATGATTTCAGAAAGTTGCTAAAGTTTGAAAAAGAGGAGAACATTTGGTGGCGGGACCAGATTGAATTAGAAATGGAATATGAATTGCTTTCTGAAGTGGGTCTCGATTTTAATCAGGAAAAAATGTACCAAAGCGGTTTTGAATTCAGAAGTTTTGATGAATTTCCGGCAGCGTATTTAAATGACGTTCTTTTTTCAATTATCCTAATTTGTGAGCATTCTTTAAATCTTCCGGATGTTCAGTGGGGACATGACAGCGTGGCCTGGAATAATTTAGTTTTTAAAACCTTAAAATATGGTTATTTAACTGAAATTAATGCCCTCGAAAAGAAAGAAGTTTTAGATCTGTTACAAATAGTAACCCCCTCAGACAGTAACTACGATGCGCTCAAAACCGAATTTGAAGCTATTGTAATGTTGGACGAATTTTTCTTTAAAATTTTGGCTGTTTTACATGAAAAGTACAAAGACCATAACGTATGTCTGGATTCTATGTATGGGCAAAAAACCAGTTTTCCTCCAAAATGGGATAACTTCAACAAATACCAAACAGAGCAGCATCTACAACAAATAGAATCTTTCTCTATAATTCAATAAAGATAAATTTTATCATTTGTTGCATTAAGTTATTGAATTCTCCTTTGTTTCATTTTGCTTGCCTATAACGTAAAAGCATTGTTGCAATTGTGGTTAGACTGGCACAATGCTTAGATTTAAAACTAACCAAACAAGTACAAACACAATTATTAATTAAACCTGATGCCACAATTGCTACAATGTAGTGTTATCGGCAGTTTTTTTTCCACAATGTAGTTATGTTTTCCATTTAATTCGATGGTGCATTCTTGAAAACGCGAGCAATCATAACACATACGATTGGAAAGCCAACTCCATATCCAAAAATACCAATCAACCGCCAAATCAAATCTCCAACTACAGGTCCGATTAGTCCGAAAATGCATAACAAGCCTGTTGCTATTAAGGCTATGCGCACTGCTTTTTCACTCCCCTGGCCTCTAAAAGCAAATGCAGCAAAAAACATTGATAGCCCGAAAAACAAATGCCATGCAACAAGTTCAATTGCAAACATCATGGATGGCCATTCCCAACCCAGAAACCGCACGTAATCAATTTTTTGTTGAACGCTGATTTGTCTCCACAAAGTCAGGTTTACAAAGTGCACCATGACAGTTGTTCCTGCCAACAATAACATCCATCCCAAAGCCATCATGCTAAAAACTTTAGCACTTTGAGGCGTGCATTCATGTATAGCTGCCATAAGAAGTATTAATAAAGGAGCGCCAACAAGAGTAATTACTTCTGCAATTGCTAAGTACGGTTCTTTCAGGACACCTTGACCAATTACAATTCCTATGATTACTATTAAGTCATAAATAATGAATAAAACAAAATTTGCCCAAGCCGACCGCAATCCGAACTGTAATATCTTATGTGAACCTGAAATAATATCCATTTAGTTTTATACGATTTTGTTCATTATGATCACCGGTCTCGATTATTTATTTTTCATTGGCGAAATTACCACTGTCTGTCTTGTCCTGAAATAGGTTGACCATTTTGGTTATTAATTCAGGTTGTAAAATTTGTATTTATGCATTTGATTTTTGTGTGCAAACTCAGGTGTTTTCATATCTAAGCTGTAGTGCCTTCTTTCATTATTGTATGTGTTTACCGCCTGTTTAATCATTTTCTGAGCCAAGACTAAATTAGGTAATGTTTTTAATAAACCAAACTCATATTTCAAAATTCCGTTAATCCTCTCCGCTACTGCGTTTTCATAAGGGTCGTATTGCTGGGTTGTACTGAGTAACATGCCGTTGTTTTGCGCGAATTCGGAGAACTCGGGACAGCAATACTGTATTCCCCTGTCGCTGTGATGAATGATGTTTTGATGTTTATGCATTCTGTTTTTTAAAGCCATTTGAAGAGCATCTTTCACTAATGTAGCTTTCATATTCGTATCGAGTTTGAACCCCATTATTTTCTTGGAATAGATGTCTGTTACCAAAGCCAAATAAGCGTGTTTTTCTTGTGTTTTAAGGTAGGTTATATCGCTGACCCAGATCTGTTCCGCGTGAGTAGGAGTGATGTTCTTAATTCGGTTTGGCGATTTATAGAAAAAATGTTTGGAATCGGTTGTGATATGGAATTGCTTAGTTTTCTTAACCAATAACTGATGTGTTTTCAAGAACCTAAAAAAGTTATCTCTTCCCATTTTTATATCCCTCTTTTCCAAATCATCTTTAATGTCCAGGTACAGTTTTCTTCCACCGTACCGGGTTTGTTTTTTCCTGATAGGCGCAATGAGTTCTTTAATTACAATAACTTGTTCTTCTCGCTGTTTATCAGCTTTGATTCGTTTATAATAAGCTTGTTTGGATATTCCGAAACATTGATAAAGCCATTTTACTTTAAAAGGTTTCTTTTCTTTTTCTCTATCTCTTTTACTAATGTTTCGGGCAACGACTTTTTTGCGATATCCAGTCCTGTGGTTACTTCAAAATCAGCAATGATGTCTTGTTGGAAGTCTTTAATAAATTCCAGTTCTTCTATACGTTCTCTTAGTTTTTTAATCTCGTCGTTCTTGCTCATTGCTTTGGATTTGGATGTAAAGTTAGATAATTTCTTTCTCCAATAGTCAATGGAACTTCGAGAAATGCCATACTTTTTGGCAGCATAGTTTACAGAGATTTGTCCATTATTAATTTCGTCAATGATGGAAAGTTTGAGATCAAAACTGATTTTCTGATACTCATTTTTTCGGCAGGGTTGTTTTCTTGTTGTTTCCATAGGATACTAAAAGTGTTTAATTTTTAGTCAACCTATTTTAGGACGACGCATTTGGAAGTATAGCATACAACGTGTCGCGGCTTTAAGAAGTTGGGGATTTGTAAGCTCATAACTTTCGATTAAGCACTGAAAATAAAAAGCACAAAACAAACTTTAAATTAAGCCCTAAAACCCCAATTTCTTAAAACCGCTGTTGGCAGTAGTTTTTATTCTGCAATTTTTTTAAGTAATTTAGCTGTTTTAGGTTCAATTTCTCCGTTGTATTTTAAATTAGATACTTTTTTATTAGACAGCATTTGGTAAAAAATACAGGCATTTAAAAAAGCACCATACTTATTCGGATGGCTATCGTCTTCGTAAAGTTCAATTTCAGGATATTTTGTCCGTACTTCATAAAATTTATTTCCGTTATCCGATTTTATGAGGTCATTTTCTTTGGCAACCAAATCATAAGCCTCATTAATTATCTTAACCTCTTGTTCTAAACTTTCAAGAACAGGTGAGCAACATTTGTCCTTTTTTATTGATTTGTCAATTTGACTTGCTGGATAGCAATATTGTTTGGGATATTCGTTTTTTAATGGCCAAGTATTGAAAAGTATAAATCTACAGTTGGTATTAGAAACCAATTTCTTAATATCTGAAATTGCCTTATTCGTTTTTAGTTCACGATTTTCGGTGATTAAAACACTTATAGTTCCAGTTTGTAAAATGACAATATCCCATTGTTTCTCAGCAATCTTGATTTCTGTTTCTGTTTTTTCTCCCTCTTCTTTTTTTCTTGTGCTAATTCCATTTTCTGTTCTTGATGTTATTATGTCAGATAAATGACCAGTTAATGACATTCCAGGAAACGTGCTTTGTTCAATTTTTATATTTGGTTCTGTTTCATTAAGCATTTTTTGGACTGTCTGCGGCATATCGTAGAAATATGTCAAGCTATTTCCAATAAATAACACATTTATTTTTTCCGCTGTATCTTTTTGTTGCGAATTACAGCTAATGATTTGTAGTGTTATTAAAATTAGTAGAATGTTTTTCATAAATCACGATTTTTCTCAAATTACTGCCAACGTCCCGCCGGCTTTGTGTCAGGCGGGGATTTTTGTTACTGATGTTTACAAATATACCGAAAAGTCTGAAAGAAAAAAGTTGAAAAATAGGAGGGAAGTGCAAACACTAGCTCTTACCGATACACACCCAAACCCCGCTTGCACAAAACCGCTGTTAGCCGTTCGTTTAAATTATTATTGTTCCACTTTTACAAAACGTTAATTTGGCATTTTTGATAAAATCGGATAGTTTCGTATTTTTAGTAGCTTTCTTATTTTGTAATTCGAAATACCATTCCTGCGCATTCGCTCTCCCAGGTCTGAAAATCCAAAAACAAAATCTTTTGGTTTGATAATTAGGATTCAGTAGATATAATTCCTGCAAGTTTGAAATAGTTAAGGAATCTGTTCTACTTAAGTTATAGAATAATTTTTCATCCTTCGTCATCTTATCTAATTCCTCTTGTGATTTAATTTCTACAATGTGATTTCCGGTGATAAGATTTGGATAAAATAAACCGCTGGTGAATATGTCTATGTATTCTTTATTGACGTTAAGAGTCAAGGTTTTTTCATCAAACTTTATTGTGTTTTCATTTTCGATAATTATACGACCTCTAAACTTTTCAAAAACCGTTTCCGAATATTCTTTTTCAAAAACTCTTTGCGCAAACTGATATTTAGTTTGATTTAAATTTTCCTTTTGGGCATATACTGAAAAGCAGGATAAAACTATAATTATTGTTTTTAGTATTTTTTTCATCGTTTAGTTTTTCATAAATGACGGCTAACGTCCCGCCGGCTTTAAGAAGTGGCGGAATTTTGTTACTGATGTTTACAAATATACCGAAAAGATTGAAAGAAAAAGCCTCACTTCGGAGAAGAAAAATATTCACTGACCATTACCGATAAATCCCCAAACCCGCCATTTCTTAAAACCGCTGTTAGGCGATGTATTTATTAAAAACCATCGTCTGGATATTTTATAAATTCTATTTCTTTCAAGCAATTATTAAGCGCATAGATTATGTTTGTCAATCGCTCGTTGATTTTTAAAAATACATAGTCATTTTCTCCATTCATTTCTAAAAAAGTTTCATTCTTAAATATAAACTTTATGTTTTCAAATTCATATTCAAAATCTTTTCCTTTATAATATCCAGCAGAATGAGAAACACAATTTCTGAGGTTTGAGCAAAATTCAATAAACTCTAAATCTTTTTTATTGTCAAACAAATAGCAATTTTCTTTAAGTTTTGAAAGAAATCTAAATTTTCGCGATAATGGAATAAATGCATTTTTACGAAGTTCAATTAACAAAGATTCTTTTGCTTCGTCAGATAAGTCTTTGCATATTCGAATTAATTTTCTATTTAAGTCTTTAATTATATCATTTAAACTTGATTCGTCAATTATATCTTCAAAACAAAGTGAAATTGTTGTTTCAAAATTTGTAAAAGAGTCAACGAAAAGCTTTCTATTCAATTCGTTATGATATGCATCAGAGAGTAAATTATGATCAGCAATTTCGTAAATTCTGCCTATGTGAGGTTGAAGCTGAATAATATTAGAATCAAATTTTATTGTTCCTTTTTTAATTTCTTGGCTAATTTTAAAAAATACTTTTCCGTGATAAAATTCATTGACGATTGAATAAAGGTTTTCAAAATAAGCTTTGCGAACATCATTTTCTTTTAGTTCAAGACTATAAATTATTGACTTAATTTTTAAAGTCAAATCATGAAGCTTATTGAGATTTTCCATGTTTACCCGAATTTTGATAATATATCGCCTAACGTCCCGCCGGCTTTAAGAAGTGGCGGCATTTTGTTACTGATGTTTACAAATATACCGAAAGGTTTGAATGAAAAAGCCTCACTTCGGAGAAGAAAAATATTCACTGACCATCACCGATAAATCCCCAAACCCGCCATTTCTTAAAACCGCTGTTAGCAGTAGTATTTTTACTTCTTTTTTATCAATGAGAAAATAATTATAATAGTCAAAATAATCAGAAATAAAAGCAAAGGATAAAATTGAAATTTGTTTGAACGGTCATTTTTAATAGTTCCATTATTATTAACATTCAATTTTATATTTTTTAAATTTTGAACCAAATCATCATACTCTGAAATTTCAAATGAAGTAAATATTACTTTTTTACCGTTTTGAAGTTCTAATGTCATTTTTTCGCCGTTATATACATTAATTTTCCGGCTATTAGCAGTAGAATTTATTTCATAATCTTCTTCGTTAATGTTTTTAATATTCTCTAATGGAATTTTTAAACTTAAAAACAATAGAGGCCTGCTAATTATTAGATTTTTGTTTGTTAAAGTAAAAGTTTTTACGTTGAAAAGAATATATAAACACGATAAAGCAACAAGCCAAAAACAACTAATGATGCTCCAACATATAATTGAGTTCACATTGTCTGAAGATTCTGGTTTTACCCATTTTGATAGTAATAGTGGTAATGATAATGCAATCATAAAAACCGCACCAATAAGACCAAATCCTATCGTTAAGAAACTCACTTTACTTTTGAAAATTGTTGTTTCCATTTCGTTTTTCGTAATATTACTGCTAACGTCCCGCCGGCTTTATGAAGTGGCGGAATTTTTATTACTGATGTTTACAAATATACCTAAAAGACTGAAAGAAAAAAGCCTCTTTCGGAGAAAGAAATGCAAACACTGACCATCACCGATTAACACCGAACCCCGCCATTTCATAAAACCGCTGTTGTGCGATCGGCTTTTCGATTACTTTGTTTTTATATAGACTTCATCCACATATGTTCCCATTGCAAATACTTCTTCGCAATCCCGTTCTAATCTTTTTACGCTTACAAAGTCTTTATAAAAAGTTACTTTAATACTACAGTTTTCAGTATCAGGAATTTTATAAATGAAACTATTGTTTGTGATTTTATTTATTGTAGCATCTTCTATTTGGGAAATATTTGGACCGTCTCCTTTTCCAAGAGCTAGAATATTAAATGATATATTATTCACGTCTTTTTTTATAGCTAAATCGCCTTTGTAAGCAAATTTTCCATAGCTATAACTATATTCTCCATATATATCATTGGGGTTCGCTTTATGATTCGAATAAATTTGTAATGTGTCATTTTTTGTAGCTTTCAATGAATATTCTTGATTTGTATTTGGTGAAAACCATTTTCCATTTAGTTCTTTTTTATTTGGAGTTACGACAATAATTCCAGTAACATTTCCATTCTTATCATATTCTACAAGTCGTAATGATTCTGGATCTTGAGAATCATTATCAGTAAAATATTCCCCAATTAACTTTATTGGTTTTTTTTCTTTCGTTTTTGTATATGTAATTTCTCCAATCACCAAATCATTTTCTAATGAATAGTGAATAAATACCGGAATTTTATTATTAATAGTTCCGTTCCAGCACATGTCTGTTTGTTTTTTCGTCTGCCCAAGACAAAAATGAGTAATGAAGATTATAAGAAGGAGTAGTTTTTTCATTTAAGGTTTCGTTTTGTCTTGTCCTGAAATAGGTTGACCATTTTGGTTATTAATTCAGGTTGTAAAATTTGTATTTATGCATTTGATTTTTGTGTGCAAACTCAGGTGTTTTCATATCTAAGCTGTAGTGCCTTCTTTCATTATTGTATGTGTTTACCGCCTGTTTAATCATTTTCTGAGCCAAGACTAAATTAGGTAATGTTTTTAATAAACCAAACTCATATTTCAAAATTCCGTTAATCCTCTCCGCTACTGCGTTTTCATAAGGGTCGTATTGCTGGGTTGTACTGAGTAACATGCCGTTGTTTTGCGCGAATTCGGAGAACTCGGGACAGCAATACTGTATTCCCCTGTCGCTGTGATGAATGATGTTTTGATGTTTATGCATTCTGTTTTTTAAAGCCATTTGAAGAGCATCTTTCACTAATGTAGCTTTCATATTCGTATCGAGTTTGAACCCCATTATTTTCTTGGAATAGATGTCTGTTACCAAAGCCAAATAAGCGTGTTTTTCTTGTGTTTTAAGGTAGGTTATATCGCTGACCCAGATCTGTTCCGCGTGAGTAGGAGTGATGTTCTTAATTCGGTTTGGCGATTTATAGAAAAAATGTTTGGAATCGGTTGTGATATGGAATTGCTTAGTTTTCTTAACCAATAACTGATGTGTTTTCAAGAACCTAAAAAAGTTATCTCTTCCCATTTTTATATCCCTCTTTTCCAAATCATCTTTAATGTCCAGGTACAGTTTTCTTCCACCGTACCGGGTTTGTTTTTTCCTGATAGGCGCAATGAGTTCTTTAATTACAATAACTTGTTCTTCTCGCTGTTTATCAGCTTTGATTCGTTTATAATAAGCTTGTTTGGATATTCCGAAACATTGATAAAGCCATTTTACTTTAAAAGGTTTCTTTTCTTTTTCTCTATCTCTTTTACTAATGTTTCGGGCAACGACTTTTTTGCGATATCCAGTCCTGTGGTTACTTCAAAATCAGCAATGATGTCTTGTTGGAAGTCTTTAATAAATTCCAGTTCTTCTATACGTTCTCTTAGTTTTTTAATCTCGTCGTTCTTGCTCATTGCTTTGGATTTGGATGTAAAGTTAGATAATTTCTTTCTCCAATAGTCAATGGAACTTCGAGAAATGCCATACTTTTTGGCAGCATAGTTTACAGAGATTTGTCCATTATTAATTTCGTCAATGATGGAAAGTTTGAGATCAAAACTGATTTTCTGATACTCATTTTTTCGGCAGGGTTGTTTTCTTGTTGTTTCCATAGGATACTAAAAGTGTTTAATTTTTAGTCAACCTATTTTAGGACGACGCAGTTGGGTCGCTTGCGGTTAACGTCCCGCCGGCTTTGTGTCAGGTGGGGATTTTTGTTACTGATGTTTACAAATATACCGAAAAGTTTGAAAGAAAAAACTTGAAGTGAAGCAAAGACTTTTGATGTCAGATCGTCCCATTATGCACTAAACCCCACTTGCTCAAAACCGCTGTTGTGCGTAGTGCTTTATTGTTTTATCACTTTCATCATATTTCCATCTTCAGTCTTAAAAAAGTAAATTCCTGACAATAAAAAATCAAGATTTATTTCATTTAATCCACTCAATAAGTTTATTTCTTTTAGATGTTGTCCAATAGAGTTATAAATATTCATTTTGCAATCTGATTGTATATTTATATTTATTTTTTCATGCGTTGGATTTGGATAAAGAATAAATTTCGATAAATTGTAATTTTCATCAATTGAAAGACTTGCACACATTGCTGTAACCACCGATCGACTATTGCAACCTGGGGCGTTTGATTGTATATCTGTATTTGAGTTATTGTTTGCAAGATAATCACATATACTTTGAACTGCGCACATTGCCAATGAATTATTTAGATAAATATTAACATAGCTAATAGTACTATAATTAATGTTTTGAATACCATTTAAACTTGTCAAATTATCACAATATGACACTGTTAATGAGGTATGATTTAAATTTGTAAGGTTTTCCAATCCAATAAGGTTTTGAAGAAAATGGCATTGTGAAATGTATAAAGTATTCCCGATAGATGCTAAATTACTTACACCTTGTAAATTTATCATATTGTAATTGTTGGTAATTTCGAAAGCATTTCCAATTGTAGTCAAACCACTTAATCCTGCTAGATTTGGTAATGAATTACATGACCCAATTCTCGCCATTCCATTAATGGTTACGAGATTTTCTAATCCGTTTAATGTTAACAAATTATCATTTCCAAATAGATGTAAATTCTCATTAACAGTTGTAAGATTATTAAGTCCATTAAGATTAGTAAGATTATCGTTATCAGATATGAATAATCTATAAACATTTGTAAGGTTTTCCAATCCTGATAAACTGGAAAGCCCACTGTTAATTTCGATATTAAAAAAACGCCCTATTGAATTTAAACTGTTTAAGCCTTGAAGGTTTGTTAAAGAATTGTTTACCCTAATAATAAAATCTCTATTTACATTAGATAAATTATTTAAACCATTCAAAGATGATAACATTGGATTTCCTTGGATTTGTAAATCATTATTAATATTTTGAATATTATTTAAACCATTAATATTAGTTAGTGTATTATTGTCCCTTATTGATAAACTACCTCCAATAGTAGTCAAATTATTTAGTCCATCTAAATTTGTTAAAGATGAATTAAATTCGATAGTAAGATTTCCAGAAATCGAAGTTACCTGAGATAATCCAGAAAGATTAGAAATGTTATTTATTGTTACATTTCCTCCAATATGAGTACACCCTGGATAATTTGTTGAGAAATTATTTATTTGTGATTGAGAATTGAATGTAACTCCACTCATTAAGCAGTTTTGCGCTAAACTAATTGATGTTGTTAGTAATATTATTATTAATGCTAATTTCTTGATCACTCTATTTTTGAGTTTTTAATACGTCCATTTTTTGGTGCATTACGCACAACGTCCCGCCGGCTTTAAGAAGTTGGGGATTTTTGTTCCCAAACCATTCCATTAGGACAGAAGTCAAATATACAAAAAGACCTTTCCATTATACACTAAAACCCCAATTTCTTAAAACCGCTGTTAGCAGTAGTTTTTTATTATTCTACATAAAGTTTTTGTTCAATGTAGGTTTTGGTTTCATAAAATTCTATTAGTTTTTGTTCTTTACCTAGTGTGTCCTTAGGATTGACTGGATATCTTTCTAAAACGAATCCTCTAAGAATTTTAAGGCCACTTTTTTCAGAATTAATGTGGAATATGCCATTCTTTACTTTAATGGTGTCGTACTTAACCTTTTCTAAATTACTAAAATCCGACTTCACGTCCTGTGATAAAAAGATTAGAATTTCACTCTTGTCATTTATTCTTGGATAATAATTAAGTTTTGCATTATAAATTCCTTTATTTTTTGTTTTTTCAAATTCAATTGTAGCGAAATTATATTCAAGATCTTTTTCATTATCTCGATAATCTTCCCCATTAGAGACAGAATTTGTATTTTTAGATTCACTGTTACAGCTTTGAATGGTTAAAACTAAAATGAAATAAACGAAATATTTTAAATAGTTCTTTATCGTAATTTTATTTAGTTTTTTCAGAATTAAGTACATAGATGCTATTGATTCGCGTTTTTTAAAAATTACTGCTAACGTCCCGCCGGCTTTAAGAAGTTGGGGGTTTTTGTTCCCAAATCATTCCATTAGGACTGAAGTCAAATATACAAAAAGACCGTTCTATTATTCACCAAAGCCCCAATTTCTTAAAACCGCTGTTAGCTGTAGCTTTTATGATTTTTTTTTGATTTGATTACCTTGACTTTTCTTTCAACTATGTAATAAATTCCGGCAGAAATTAAAAACAAAAATATTTTTATAGTAATTCCTGTAACGATTTCCATAGTTGTAAAATGAATAAAAGGATTTGTAAAATCTCGATGAGATGAAATAAAAATAATAATAAGTTGTTCGATTGTAGCGAAAAATAATATGCTGAAAAAAAGTCTTAAAAATTTTAGCTTTCTAATCTTTTCAAAACGTAAAAGTTGAGATATCATTATCCATAATAATGGTTGTATCCAAAATCCAAACCAGTATTTTCCAAACATCCTGTCCAGAATTTCATCTCTTTCAGGCTCTGAAATATTGATAAAATTTGTTATTATTAAAGATATCCAACTAATTAAAAAAACTATTCCTATGAAACTAATCAGTTTATTTGAAGTTTTGTCAATAATATCAATAATTGAATTCTTTATAAAAATTGACAGTATGATGTAAATAATAGAATACATTCCAAAAGTAACGAAGAAAACTATTCTTATTGTTTGCAATATAAAATCTATATTTTCAATCATTGATTCAAAGTTGTGTTAAAGTTACAGCTAACGTCCCGCCGGCTTTAAGAAGTGGCGGATGATTTATTACTGATGTTTACAAATATACCGAAAAGATTGAAAGAAAAAGCCTCACTTCGGAGAAGAAAAATATTCACTGACCATTACCGATAAATCCCTAAACCCGCCATTTTTTAAAACCGCTGTTAGCCACAGGTTTTATTTTATTATTGAGTAAATAGTAAACATAATTATAATAACTAGAATAATTATACACCCAATATTCTCTTTCCTATATCTCTTTCTTTGTCTTTCGTGATATTCAATTGCATTTTGCTCAGTTAAAAAATAGCCTCTATCTGCATTATCTGGAATTGACATTACAAACTTTTCTTTGCAAGTGTTACATTGATAATACATTCTAAAATCCATTAGCGCACCTTCAATTTCGTTTTGTGATTCCAATATTTTAATTTTTTCGGACTTGCATTTTAAGTCTAAAATTTCTTCAAACTTTTCAAATTCAGTTTGTGAAGGAAAACCATAATATTGTTTATCAAAACAATCTTTACACATTTTATTTTTTTGTTTGTCTTTTCAAAGTAGTTTTTGAGTTCGTCTCGTAAACTTGTGGCTAACGGTTTCGGGCTTTGCGCTCGGGCGGGTTACGGAGCACAAAACTGTCAACCAGCACAGAACTTGAATAGAAGCACAAAGCTCCAAGTTTGCACGTCACCCCGCCTGACGCAAAACCCGTGTTAGCACACGTTTTTATTCAAAAAGTTCGGTAATTTCAACATCGGTTTCATAATAATCCTTTTCTTTCCCTGAGCCATAAAATGAATAGGTTCTTTTTTTATTGTCACAAGTAAAGGTTTGAGCGCCTTCCATTCCACCCATTATTGAAAACCGTATCCTTGTTATTGTATTCTGTTTTAGCAGGTCAATTTCAGTCTTTGTGAAATTGTAAAGTGCAATACTTTTGTTGTCAACGTGGTCTCGGATACCTTTGTCTGTGCATTTGATTGTTGAACCGTCACTTAAAAAGATTGTAACAGTCCCACCAATATAGTGCTGTTTAAATGGAACTTCAATTGAAATCATAAGATAACCACCATTTGGGTGTTTGGCAACAGTAAACTCAGGATTGCCTGTCCAATAATGTCCATTAAGTTCAAATTCCCAACTACTTGTCGCTTCGTATTGCTTGTCACCCCTGTAAATGTAATTTTGCCCTAAAGCTGTCAGACAGGTTGTAACTGTCAGAATTGTCGTTAAGATTATATTTTTCATATTCTGTTGTTTTTAAAATGTGTGCTAACGTCCCGCCGGCTTCATGAAGTTGGGGATTTTTATTCCCAAACCATTCCATTAGGACTGAAGCCAAATATATAAAATTACCTTTAAATTTTGCCCAAAACCCCAATTTCATGAAACCGCTGTTACACGCAGTTTTTTTATCTCATCCAACCTTCTACGATATAATTTTTTTCTGTGATTTTGTATTCGTTTCCATTTTTCGGTTTAAACCAAAGTTCAATTCGTGCTCCGTATTTATCATCCCAAGAACCTTCGTAAATTGTAAATTCTCCTGAGTATAGTTTTTCAGTTTGATTTTCAACAGAAACTTTTGACTGTTCAGTCATTCTTTCTTCTGATAATCTATCATTTGAAGTAATTTCGTAAGCTTTGATATATAATGTTCCTTTTTCTTTGGGTTGGTAGTTAGTGTAAAAATTATAAATTCCAGGTTGTGAAATTGAAGCTATTTTTAGATCGTTTGTTAATAAATCATTTTCATTAATTTCTCTTCCAATAGGACTTTCAATTTTTATATTCTTAGGAATGGTTTTATTTACTCCATAATAATCAGGAGGAGAAAACGTAAATATTAATGAAACGTAGAAAAATAGGAATCCGGAAATTAAAATTTGAAGCACTGAGAAATACCATTTCTTAATAACGATTTGAACAATTGAAGAAATTAAATTACCAAGAATGTTTATGTAAAATACAATTAGAGAGAAGTCAATAACATCATCGCTTTTTAAAATAGTTCCTAAAACATAAATTAAAAGTGGAAGTAAATATGAGATTATTGGAATCCACCAAGCGGTAAAATATTTCTTTATTACGTTCATTTAGATGAAGTTATGGTAAAATTGCGTGTAACGTCCCGCCGGCTTTGAGAAGGTGGGGACTTTTGTTCCTTCAGTTTGTTTTATCACTAAGCCAAATATACAAAAAAGAGTTTCAGTTTTGCCCTAAAACCCCACTTGCTCAAAACCGCTGTTAGCGGTGGTTTTTAGTGTGCAAAGCTAACCCCTGAAATTAAAGCCCTTACAATAAGAAATGAAAATAGAACTAAAATAATGTCAACATAATTGAGAGTTGGCGATATATACTCAAGAGTTTTAACTTTTCTCCTATTCAAAACAGCAGAAACTATTGGTATGATCCAGAAAATAGAACTCGAAATCATTCCTGTAATGAGGAAGCTTGGGAGCGGTAAAAAGGAAAGGGCTAAAAGCAACGTTCCTAAAATCCAGGGAATAAGCAGAAAACTTAAAATAACTACCTTGAAAGTGGTTGCGTTAATGAAAGAAAAAAATAAAACCTCTTTTCCTATTCTATACATGAATACTGACAGAAAAATCAATCCTGTTAAAGTAGCAAATAGCTGAAGCCAAAAAGGGAATTGCAATAATGTAGCTGCTGTATGAAAGTCTCCTCCAAATGCAGTTGAAAAGACATTGCCTGAAAAAAAACTGATTCCTGCAATGGCAGCATAAAACATGAACAATTTATAGCTTGAATTTTTACTCTTTTTGTATGCCACCCAAAATACAAGACCAAAAGCTAAGCTTAGAACAGGTCCTGCAACAGCAATTATTATTTTGTCATAAACCGACGTATGAGTATGGTCAATATTTACATAGAAATGGTAAAGAGTAGAATTTACATTGAGAAAATAAGCCGTAAGTGCATGAAACATTTCGTGCAAAGGATATGACAAGGCGTTTGCCGAAAAAAAGAGGAGTGTTGGTTTAAAAGAAATTTTATTTGCTTGTAACATCGAAGTTGTTTTAAAATCACCGCTAACGTCCCGCCGGCTTTGTGGAGTTGGGGATTTTTGCTCCCAAACCATTCCATTAGGACTGATGTCAAATATATAAAAATGCCTTTAAATTTTGTCTAAAACCCCAATTTCACAAAACCGCTGTTAGCAGCTACCTTTATGGTATTGAAGAAAGTCCGTAAAGTTTATATTCGTTGTTAATTTTTACGAATTGAAAGATATTACTTTGTCCTTCGTGTCCTTTTGCCCACTCATTGGGAAGAAATGTTTCAACTCATACTTCATATAATGTTAAATCTTTCGTATAATTTTTTGGTAGGTTTTTGGGTTTATAGTTTGTAATTACCGAGAATGATATATGGAAACCTCTTTTTTTTAGTGCTTTATAAACAGAGGAATTTTCGAAAGTTTTAAATTGATTAGCGTATAGATCTTTACTAGAAACGTAGTTTATCATTTCCATTGAATCACTATCACAACTCCTACAATCAATTTTATCAAGAGTTAATTTTAAGAATTTTTGCTCCGATTTATTTTCAATTGTTTTTATGAACAGTTCAAAAACTTTGCTTACTTCAATTGAATCTTTTGACGAAATTTTATGTAATTCCATTTTACTTTCTTCTTGAGCTTTTAAAGTGCAAGAAATCAAAATGAGAAAAATAAGCACATAGTTTTTCATAAGGTTGCTGCTAACGTCCCGCCGGCTCTCTGTCAGTGGCGGATTTTTATTACTGATGTTTACAAATATACCTAAAAGACTGAAAGAAAAAAGCCTCTTTCGGAGAAAGAAATACAAACACTAGCCATCCCAAATAAATCCCTAAACCCGCCATTGCAGAAAACCGCTGTTAGTGGCAGGCTTTTATTTCAATAAGTTTTTAAATTCTTGGGAAAGAAACTTTGAAATTTTATTAATAGTATCAAATTTTGGTTTTGATAAATCAATTAGATAATGAGAGTCCCAACGTACAATTGTTGTATCATTTTCATCTTCAACACTATTGTAATGACTTTCACGAACCCAAACTAAAGATTGAAAATCTTTCTTCTGAGTTTTGAATAACCACGCAGTTTTTTCTAAAACATCTCCTGCATCTCCAATGCTTTCACTTAATTCTATATATTGAGTTATCTTATCTTTTTCTTTGTTATAGACAAACAATTTAATTGAAGAAGGTAAATATTCAGAAGGAGTTCTTGCGATTAATCCAATTCTAGAAGAATCAATTGAAAATTTATAGCAAGCAAATATACCTGGAGGATCTATGAAATGATGTTCGGCTATTTCTTTTGGAAACAAAATAACATCTAAACTATCAAGTTCTTGGCCTTTAAATTTTTTGAAATTCTCTTCAGAGAATATTTTTAAAGTATCAAAAGAAATATTCTCAAACTTTTTGAGTAATCCTGAATATTTACTTTCTTTTTTGATTTCTACTTTTTGTTTAGCTAAAGATTTTGACTTTTCATTACAGCTAAAAAGAGTAAGTATGGTTATTAAATATAGTAGGTTTTTCATCTCGTTTTTTAAGCTTGCCACTAACGTCCCGCCGGCTTTATGAAGTGGCGGAATTTTATTACTGATGTTTACAAATATACCGAAAGTTAGAAAGAAAAAGGCTGAATGAAAAGAAGAAATAAAAGCACCAAGCCATTCCAAAAAATCACCAAACCCCGCCATTTCATAAAACCGCTGTTAACGGCTGGCTGTTTAGCAAGGAGACCAATATTCCAATCTTATTAGCTTTCCTTTTTTTATTTCAATTCTTATCCCATTATCATATTCAGGATGTTGAATAATAAATGTACCATTTGATTTGTCTTCTAATTGTTGAATAATCTCTTTACCAAATATGTTTAGCAATTCATTTAATGTTGTTTCACTAGTTAGTTTGTGTTTTTGATAATATAGAATTAAAGATTTGTCATTTTTAAAATCTATTATTTCAATAACATATTTTACATTTTCATTACCAGTAAACCTTATACTTCCGTAATCTAAACTATAATATATTTCGCCTTGTTCTTCAGTAGAAAAATCACCACATTCATAGTTGACAATGTATTCTTTTTTTGGGATTCCAAGTTTTTCTATTATTTGGTTTTTAGAAGAATAGAACCCCAAATCATTAAATTTTATTTTGTCAAAATCTAATTTTTGCGCAAAACTTATTTCCGTCAAAAAGAGAAATATTAGAAAGATTTGGTTTCTTTTCATATCGTTTTTTCCAGCTTGCCGTTAACGTCCCGCCGGCTTTAAGAAGTTGGGGATTTTTGTTCCCGAACCATTCCATTAGGACTGAAGTCAAATATACAAAAAGACCGTCCCATTAAATACCGAAACCCCAATTTCTTAAAACCGCTGTTACCAGCAGTTTTATTTTATATCAAAATTTAAGCGCACTTTGTTTGATAATATTGTGCGGTCATATAGTTCGTAGTTTAAATTTTTCAACGAATCTTTAACTTCGTTTGAAAGTAATGTTTTTACGTATTCATTTGGCTCATATGAAATAAGTTGTAAATAATATTTTGTTCCTTTTTTCATAAGTTCAGTTTGATAACCTATTTGACAATATTCGTTTACAATATACCTTATTTTAAAAGGTATTTTTATTTTGATTGTTTGGCCCTGTCGAATTTTTAAAATATCTCTTGTAGTAAATTTTTTTTTCTCATTTGTGGTAACATTTTCGCAATTATCTTTTAATGCTTGAGGAATGTAATTATTGTTTTCATCATACATATTAATTCCCATAGAATATAGTAGAGATTTTTCCTCATAGAAATTTAGTTTATGATGGAAACTTGCAGTGTCTAAAAGTAGATAATAATCCTTCTTGGTTTTATTTAGAATCTGTGCGTCAATATTTGTATTGTCATTCACAGCTGATTCAAGAATTTCCAGTTGTAAATCTCCAGTTTGTGTGGATTTTAAATTTGAACATGAAACTATTAAGACGAACAGAATGTAAAGTGCTTTTTTCATGTTTTTTTCGACATATGAATTTTTCCGTGTTTTTAAAAAATTGCTGGTAACGTCCCGCCGGCTTTGTGTCAGGCGGGGATTTTTATTACTGATGTTTACAAATATACCGAAAAGACTGAAAGAAAAAAGCTGAAAAATAGGAGAGAAGTGCAAACACTGACCATTACCGATAAATCCCTAAAACCCCGCTTGCACAAAACCGCTGTTAGGCGTTCGCTTTTCTTTCCGTCAAGAATGGTTGATGTTTTAGCTGTTCTTCGTATTGTTCCTTACTTATGAATGGCCAATAATCATAATCTCCCATTTTTTGCATTTCAGCAAACTCCTTTTCTTTTTCGTCCATTTTGTTTTTGTAATATTTTCCAAAGGATAAAAGGTTGGCAATATCTTCCCTAAATGAAGATTTAATTTGTGGATTTATAAAGTCATAATATGGCCACTCATATTCATTATCAGAATTCAAAAACAAAATATATTTAGCTATTTCTTTTAATTGTTCGTTAGTAAGTTTGTTTTTACCTTCTAATTTGTATTCTTTTAAGCTACTATATAAACACCAACTTAATTCAAGCATAGGTTGGATTATTGGATCATCAAGTTTAGCTTCCTTTGCTCTATAATATTGTTCCGGCAACCAGCCAAAGCTTACATCGTCTAATATATAGTTTTCAAATTCATCATTAGTTATTAATCCTATTGATAAATGTCTTAGATGATAGGCTAATTTTTTTCGTCTTTCTTTATCAATCATACTTTTTAGATTTCGTTTTGTCAAAGTGACGCCTAACGTCCCGCCAGCTTGCTGCAGGTGGGGAATTATTTTCCCAAAAGTATCAATTTAAGATTAAGTTTACAAACACAAAACCAACAATAAATTAAGCCTTAAAGCCCCACTTGCTGCAAACTGCTGTTAGCGGATGCCTTTATTCAAGCTGTAAATTTTTCTAATTGTGAAATAAACCATCAGTAAATATATAATAATTATCAGATAATATTTTTTTACAATATTTTGGATTATATCTAAATTAAAATTTGGTTTTTCACTTACGTAAGCCATATTTACGGTATTTCCACACACGAAAGTTTTTGTTTCTTTTTTGGGAAGTTTTGGATTGGTAAACCAAATATCATTTTTATATGGGACATAAAACTGTGCGTTCTCGTCTTGTAGAATTTCTACAACTTTTACATATGACCAATATTTTGACTTTTCGTCAAAATGAAATTGTATTCCATTTATTGAATCTTTAGTACTTATTAATCTTTGTATTTCTTTTTTAGAATTAATTAGTTTTATCTTGTCAGAATCATAATCTCCCGTTAAAGTGACTTTTGTAAATTTTTTAGAATTTAAGAAAGTAGTTATTTCATTATAGAAAATTTTGCCATCCCAAGTAGCTAAAGTTATTGAACCATATTGGGTAAATGCGTCTCTACTTTTTAAAAAAAGAATACACATAATTGGCAGTAAAATTATGCTAATCAATCCAGGCGAATAAAAAATTTTTCTGCTATGTTTTCGCATCGTTTTTCAAAGGTTTCCGCTAACGTCCCGCCGGCTTTAAGAAGTTGGGGATTTTTGTTCCCAAACCATTCCGATAGGAGTGAAGTCAAATATACAAAAAGACCGTTTCATTAAGCCCTAAAACCCCAATTTCTTAAAACCGCTGTTAGCCGTTCGGTTTTATTTCCTTTTTATTCTCCTTTTGAAATTTCTGTTACAATTAGTGTATTTGGGTTAAAATATATTTTCGGGTTGTCTGAAGCACCAAAAACCATATCATATTCAATCGCATACGATATTTTTCCGTTAGTATTTTTTGATATAATTATTTCTCCAGACTTATTATCCTGTGTCCAAGATTCATATTGAGAATCGCCAATAATTTTTCTAGCTTCTTCTAATGTCATCCCAACTTTTACTTTTTCTATGTTTTGCCAATATTTTCCAGTTATTCTTTCATTTTGAATATAGCCATAGGCTTCAAAAATTAAAAGTAAAACACCTAAAAAAGCTAAAATATTTTTAACCATTAAATTGATTTTTAGTTACATATGAAATTTATTCATCATGTTTAAGTTTCGTTTGGTCAAACTGACGGCTAACGTCCCGCCGGCTTTGTGTCAGGCGGGGATTTTTATTACTGACGTTTACAAATATACCGAAAAGTTTGAGAGAAAAAACCTCACTTCGGAGAAGAAAGTGCAAACATTGGCTCTTCCCGATACACACCCAAACCCCGCTTGCACAAAACCGCTGTTGTGTGTAGTTGTTTATCTTTTTTCAAGTAACCACCAAATTAATTTGTCTTGACCAGTTGCTAAATTTGATTTTATATCAGTCATTTTCATAATTGGATTATCTGTTCGGCCATAAAGGAAGTTGTTTCCATCTCTAGGTATGTTTAATTGATATTTGTATAAAGCAGCAACATATCTTTCCCTAGAATTTTTTATCTGGCAATCATATCTATTAAAATCGTCAAGCATACACAGTTTTAGGTCGTCTTCAGTTATGCTGTCAAAGTTTGTAACGACTTGAAAGGTGAATTTTATTTGATTAGTCACACTTGGTCTAAATTCTTGTGGATACATATTGATTGCAAGGAGTGTATTGAGAGCTATTATAGTTATCCAAATAAAGAAAAAATAAGCAAATTTCTTATTTTTTGAAATTCTCATTCCTAGAAGTATAATTAGAATTCCAATTATGTAAATTACAGGAACAAATATTATTGCTGCAAGTCCAGTCCAAGGGAACATATAGTTACAGATTCGTAGTATTACAATTAGTAAAATAAGTGTCAATAGTGCAGTTAAATTTGTCCTCGTGGATTTAAACATTTAGTTTGTTTTACAATTACACACAACGTCCCGCCGGCTTTAAGAAGTTGGGGATTTTTGTTCCCAAACCATTCCATTAAGACTGAAGCCAAATATACAAAAAGACCGTTCCATTAAACACTCAAACCCCAATTTCTTAAAACCGCTGTTATGTGCTGCCCAGTGTCTTAATGAATACTAAATCCGCCATCAACAACTAGGGTATGTCCAATTATCAAACTCGCAGCATCGCTACAAAGAAACAGAACGGCATTTGCAATTTCTTCGGATCGTCCTAATCTACCAATTGGAACTTCTTTCAGCAATGCATCTATGGCTTCTCCTTGACCATCGGCAATCAATTGATCTGCCATTGCTGTATGAATTAATCCAGGACAGATTGTATTTATTCGAATATTTTGCGGTGCATATTCTATTGCCGCACTTTTTGTTAATCCAATTACGCCATGTTTCGCAGCGTGATAAGTTCCTCTTTGCGCTCCTCCCAAAATTCCTCCAATGGAAGAACAATTTACAATAGCACCGCTTCCTTGTTTTCGCATATGTTGTAATTCATATTTCATGCAGCTCCAAACACCTCGAAGATTTATACTCATAACCCTGTCAAAATCTTCTCGTGTTTGGTCGGCCGCGCCCGCAAGCGCGTTTTGAACTCCAGCATTGTTATATGCGGCATCCAAACGACCAAATGTCGCAATTGTTTTTTCAATCATTGCCTCAACTTGTTTATCATCTGAAACATCACAAGTGATTGCTAGCACAGAATGTCCTTCGGATTCCAATTTTTGCGCTGCAATTTTCACAGCATTTTCGTCCCAATCGGATAAAACTACCGATGCTCCAGCTTCCGCAAAAGCTTTTGCAGTTGCAAATCCTAATCCTGAAGCCGCGCCTGTTACAAGAGCGACTTTGTCCTTCATTACTTTCATATAAATTTTTTATGGTTAAGTTCTTGATTATTAGAGTTTTCTATGGGTTGCACATAACGTCCCGCCGGCTTTAAGAAGTGGCGGATTTTTATTACTGACGTTTACAAATATACCGAAAAGTTTGAAAGAAAAAGCCTCACTTCGGAGAAGAAAAATATTCACTGACCATCACCGATAAATCCCTAAAGCCGCCATTTCTTAAAACCGCTGTTAGCAGAAGGCTTTATTTTGTCAACTTTATATTTCCTTTAAAATATTTTGATTCAGAATATATTTTTAATCCTAGAATTTTCCATTCTAAAATCCCTGAAACCTCATACAAATATTTGTTTTCTTTTTTCGAATTTTCAACGCTAACTGCTTCCACTTTCCAATTTGTTCCGCTGACAAATCCATTTCTATTTGTATGTGCAGAAAGAATTTTTTTTTCTTTTTCATTTTCACCGAACTTTACGGTAAGTTCAATTTCAGTTGCTAAATTATCTTCAAGTTTGACACTTTTTAAATAAGTATTTCCATGAAATTTATTATTGCTAAAATGAAAAGATTTCGTTTTAGAACTTTCATCTTTTGGAACAGCTACAAATGATAGCAAACCAAAAACAAAAATTAAAGCAGCAAAAACTCCAAGTTTTTCACGAATGATTTTTGTTGATTTAAAGCAGACGATTACAAAATAAATCAAGATTGCAATATTTAATATTCCCCAAATAATTTCAACCATAATCTTTCGTATTTAGTTTCTTATTTCGTTCAGTTTTTCCAAGCTTTCTGCTAACGTCCCGCCGGCTTTGTGAAGGCGGGGGTTTTTATTACTGATATTTACAAATATACCGAAAAGTTTGAAAGAGAAAAGTTGAAAAATAGGAGAGAAGTGCAAACACTGGCTCTTACCGATACAGACCTAAACCCCGCTTTCACAAAACCGCTGTTAGCCGTTCGGTTTTAAATCTTGATAATTACTTTTTTAAAATCTCCGTTTTCATCTTCTTCCCATTGATTTTCGCCGACTAAAAAATACTTGCCATTTTTTTTAATTATCCTGTTTTCAAAATCTTCATCATCAGAAACAAATGCTTTAGTAACTGCTAATTCATTCCAATTTTTACCATCAAATGACATGACAGAAATATAATTCCACCAGCCTTCATGAGTTCTAGAAAATATGATTATTTCATTTGCTTTGTCATTGTTTAAGTCTTCAGTTTTTGAAATAGAAACACCAAGACTTTGGTCAAAACTTATTTTAGGAATACTATTTTTGAATTCAATATTTATATAACAATTTTTGCCACCACATTCAATCTCACCAGTTTCTATATTTCTTTTTAGATTGACATAAGCAGTATCATTTACTTTGTCATTATTCACATCACCTATAAAAAACTTTCTGCTTTCTAAATCAATTTTAAACTGTGATGCTTTTTCAGTTTTTAGTTTTTTGGGATCACTATTTTTAGTTTTAGTTTCACAACCAAAAAAGATTAAAAGTGAAAGTAAAAATTGAATTTTCATGACAAGAATATTTGATTTTCGTTTTGTTGAGTAAACTGACGGCTAACGTCCCGCCGGCTTTAAGAAGTTGGGGATTTTTGTTCCCGAACCATTCCATTAGGACTGAAGTCAAATATACAAAAAGCTCGTTCCATTAAACACTCAAACCCCAATTTCTTAAAACCGCTGTTATGGGCAGTTTTTAGTCTTTCTGTAGCTTAATTTTTTTGTCTGCCCAAAGAAAAAATGCTAAAAGGATTACTGCATTCAATATTTGAGAAAGAGCAATAATGCTGTCAGCAATATTTATTTTTAAAGCTAGAAACATTGGACCAGTCAAAATAATGTGATACATAAGTCCGCCTAAAACGAGATACAATATGGCTCGTCTTTTATGTTTACCAGTACCAAGACATTTACTTAAAAGCCATGCTAATATTGGTATAAAAAGTAAAATGGTCGTTACAAGTCCCGCGTTATAACTACCGGTTGATAGTGTAGGCATTAAATGGAAAAATGTGTTAACTAAAATAATAGAGTAGACCGCTAGACCTGTAAATGGATGTTTTCTACTAAGTAATGCGCAAGTAGGAGACATAATCCAAAATGCAGTAATATTCACTGCCAAAAAGTAACTACTGGCTGGACCAGATGCTTTAGGGGCTATTTGTCCAAGCATGGTGTAAATTTGGTTTGGAAATGAGTTTTGATTTCCTAATAAATCTACGCATATTCTTCTACGTTATGCATTAAATAAATGGTCATCCCTAACCAAGAAAGCCAAGTAAAGTCTTTCCACCTAGAAATATTTAGATTATTACGGAGTTTATTCGTTGTAAAGAGAAGAATTAAAATGATTAAGCCGATGCCTAATCCAAACCATTCAAAGTTCAGAGCGAACCAATTCCAATTTTCTGTCCCCATAATTTTTATGTTTAAGTTTGATGTCATTTATATTGTCGTCCTCAAAATTGCCCATAACGTCCCGCCGGCTTTAAGAAGTGGCGGAATTTTATTACTGTTGCTTACAAATATACCGAAAAGTTTGAAAGAAAAAGCCTCACTTCGGAGAAGAAAAATATTCACTGACCACTACTGATAAATCCCTGAACCCGCCATTTCTTAAAACCGCTGTTATGTGAAGTAACTATTTTTCTAAAACTTCTCTGAATCTTTCCTCAAGTTTTTCTTTTAGCGGTAGGATTTGAATTGGAACTTCTTTGTAGCTGGTCATTGCTTTTATTCTTTCTTCTTTCTTCATTTCAATTTTATCATAAAAAATATATTTTGTGTATCCTAAAGTCGCTTCATGAGAATCCTTTATGAAGTTCTCAATTTGTTTTTCTAAATCTACATCATAATAAATCTTTTTTTGTGAAAAATAATCAAAGAGATTTTTATAAGCTTCAGCGTATTGTTCGTAATCTCTTTTATTTGGATCTGATGTTTCTTCAGGATTATAAATTTTTAAAGGATGAAGGAAGTTATTGAGGCTTGTATAATAGGAATTTACCAAGCTGTAAGTGTTTTCTAATACTTCTAATCTTTTTTCATGAAGTTTTGTAAACTTAAATGTTTCTTTACTTTTTAAAACTTCAATTTCCTTTTCAAATTTTGAAATCTCTTTGTTGAAATGATGGTTTACACTTGCTTTTATCCTTTCGTTAAGCCAAAGGTTTATAAATGGAGAAACTACAGAAATTATGATTGCTATTATTGGTAAATATTCCATTAAGTTTTTAATTTAAGATAGTTTTGGTGTTATTTCACATAACGTCCCGCCGGCTTTAAGAAGTTGGGGATTTTTGTTCCCAAACCATTCCATTAGGACTGAAGCCAAATATACAAAAAGACCGTTCCATTAAACACTAAACCCCCAATTTCTTAAAACCGCTGTTAGGTGTAGTTTTTTAATTTCATTCCAACAATGATTCTAATTATAAATATTTCAATCACACCAATTAACCACCAAATTGGAAATTTAAAAAATATATAGATCAGGTTAAAATCGTCAACTGTGATGAACTTTTTATAAGCATTTGAAACTTCCTTATTCACTGAAATTATTGGAATAACTACAAAAAGAATTATAAATAGTAGAAGCTTTAATTTCCAATCAATTTTCGTAATCAAATTTGTTTTGTGTAAAAATATATTAACAAGTATTAAAATGAAAACAAGGAGAAAATCGAAGTATGTGAATAAAAGAAAAGGACTTGCTGGTTCATCGATTATAGACATTATTTTTTAATTTTTATTTATATAAAATTCATCTCTTGAAGGGATTTCTTTTAATAATTCTAAAAGTTCATTTTCTTTTCCTAAAATGAAAATTGCTTCTTCGATTAGTTCAAAAATTGTATAATAACTTTCTATTTCGAAGTTTGATAAAAAATCTTTGTAATCAGAATCTAAATGAGCATAGAATTTATCCCTAGCGTTTGTTAATGATTTTATTTCCGTTTCAAATTCGTTTAATTTTAGTAAATGTTCTTTTGCTTTTGTTTGTGGATTTTGATTAAGAAGCATAAAAATATTATCAACAGTATTTTTACTGTTTTTTAATATTTTATAAAGTTCAATATGAACATCTTTCAATGCTAAATATCTTAAATAATATAGTAATTCATTCTCATCAACATATTTCCGTATTTCTGGCTTTGAATTTTTGAGGTCTATATTATTGAGATAGCACCAAGCTTCCCAACTTTTTCTGGAATTATAATAATTTTTGAGTAGTCTTTCTGACGCTTCGTTTTTCATAAAATTACACCTAACGTCCCGCCGGCTTTAAGAAGTGGCGGAATTTTTATTACTGATGTTTACAAATATACCGAAAGTTAGAAAGAAAAATCCTCACTTCGGAGAAGAAAAATATTCACTGACCATTACCGATAAATCCCTAAAGCCGCCATTTCTTAAAACCGCTGTTAGCCGTAGTATTTTGTTTTATTTTATTTTATTCTTCGGTATGTTTTCTCCGGATTACCACAAACTATAATACTTTCAGTCCCATTTTCAAGCAATTCTCCAGTATTTATAAAATGTAAAACATCGTTAGATTTTAAAGTAACTTTCCAAATATTGTTATCAGCGAAGATTAAATTTAAATAATCTTTTCCCCAAGTATTACCTTTAGTTGTAATTATTTCTTTTTTAATTAATTCCAATTTTTCTGAGTCATTCTTTTGAGAGTAAAATTGAAGCTCTTTTTCTGAAATAATTAAAACTTCATTATGACTTAATTCAGAAGTTTCATGTAATTCTTTAAAGGTATCCCTAATTTTTACAATCCAAGTTCCTTGAATGTTTTTCAAAAAATCTTTTTTTAATTCCAAAATATAATCATCTGCACTTTTTCCATTTTGAGTGGTTTGTGAAAATGAATTACAAAAACTTAAAAGAGAAAAAACTAAGAATATATGGAATTGACCTAATTTCATTTGTTGCTTTAAGTTACTGATTACGTTCAGTTTTTCTAATATTACGGCTAACGTCCCGCCGGCTTTAAGAAGTGGCGGAATTTTGTTACTGATGTTTACAAATATACCGAAAAGTTTAAAAGAAAAAGCCCCACTTCGGAGAAGGAAAATATTCACTGACCTTTACCGATAAATCCCCAAACCCGCCATTTCTTAAAACCGCTGTTAGCAGCAGTGATTATTTGAATACTATAAAAACTGGTATTATTAATCCAAAAACCCAAAATAGGGAATTAAAAATGCCATCTTTCATTAGTTTTATATCATTACTCCAAAATGAATCTTTAGGATTTTTACCATTTAAAGCGACGTATATTTTGCTCATAAAGAAGAAGATTAGCAATGTTAAAAATGGAATTTGCAACATTTCGATATTTCTAATTTGAACTCCAGCATTTTTTACAAGTAATGAAATCAATCCAATGAAAATACTTATTACAAATAGGAATATAAATGATTTCTTTTCAAAAAGAATTTCTCTTTTAAAAAGGAATATTAAATGAATACTTATAGCTATTATTGTAAAAATTAAAGTCATCGATTCGTCTCGTTTTTGCTCATTGCTGCTAACGTCCCGCCGGCTTTAAGAAGTGGCGGATTTTTATTACTGATGTTTGCAAATATACCGAAAAGATTGAAAGAAAAAGCCTCACTTCGGAGAAGAAAATATTCACTGACCATTACCGATAAATCCCCAAACCCGCCATTTCTTAAAACCGCTGTTAACTGCTGGCATTATTGTCTGATTTATTATTAATTTCTAAACTTCCATAATAGTCCAAGATATTTGCTATGATTTTGTCAAAATCCATTTCACCGTAATGCAATTTAGAAAGTTCAATCATTTCGCATATCGAACTTCCTGATTCATGTCTCCAGGAATTTTGAGTATCCATTTTAAGCTTTTTTGCTTTAATTTTTTCTATCGACAAAGGTTCGCCAAAATGTTCTTTTAACTCATTGATAAATTCATCAATGCGCACTTGGTTGTACGTTGGCCAATCATTCATTGCAGTCAAAAACAATTCCGCAATATCCTTTAATTTATGATTGGAATTATCAGATTCAATTAAATCTTCAAGTTCAAAATATGTTTCTATATGATTAGTATTCATTATAGTTTTTAAATAATATTATCCGACAGATTTCTAGCGCAAAGTTTGGCCATGCTTGCAGTTAACGTCCCGGGGCTTTGTGAAGTTGGGGATTAGTTCTCCCAAAAATATAAATTTAAGATTATGTTTACAAACACAAAACCAACAATATTTTTTGCCTAAAAGCCCCAATTTCACAAAACCCTTGTTAGCGGTTGTTGTACCGGCATAAAGAATATAACATATTGTGACCACAAACTTTTCACGTTAAGTTTCGTAACGTTTTTCGATTCTTATTTTCCATAAAGTTTGGCAATAAATTACACGGTTAGTTATTCATTTTATTGAATCCCAGTTTGTTTAATTTATTTATGTTTTTCTCAAAGTTTTTCCACAAGAATTTCCTCAAAGTTAATTTCAGAAAACTATGAAGAAGGTTAGGGGAGAAGGCATTATATTTTGGAATGTATCGTTTATTTAAATTTCAAATTTCACGTAAAGTTTTGCGCAATCTTTAAAACCTAAAAATCATTCTATCCTCTTTAAGACGAATGTGTTTTGAAAACAGAGGGACAATTACCGCTAACGTCCCGCCGGCTTTATGAATTGGCGGACTTTTTATTACTGATGCTTACAAATATACCGAAAAGTTTTAAAGAAAATCGCGATGAAATAGGAGAGAAGTGCACGCACCAAGCCATTACAAAAAATCACCAAGCCCCGCCATTTTATAAAACCGCTGTTAGCAGCATACCACGATTTACATTGAGAAAATGTTCATTATAAAACGTATAAGCGAAAAAGAAAAAACAATTAGCGAGGTAAATAAAAATGTTTTTACGAAGCGTTTTCCATAAGGTTGTTTTCGGTTAATGAAAATAGCAATTATTGAAGATAGTATTGCACAAACTAAAGGTATAGAAACGGTGGTACCTATTACAGCTGTTATTAATAATTCGCTACTATTGGCTTCGCTATATGTACCGTCCAGATTGTATGCTCCGGTTTTTTTTGCAAGAGTTATTACGCAAATTGCATTTAATACAAGTAAGGTGATGAAAGCAAGAAATAGATTTTTGTTAGTTAGGGTATTTAATTTTTGCGTTTTTTCCATTTTAAAAGTTATAATAATTAAGTTTTGTTTGGCGGTTGCTGCTAACGTCCCGCCGGCTTTAAGAAGTTGGGGATATTTGTTCCCAAACCATTCCATTAGGACTGAAGCCAAATATACGAAAAGACCGTCCTATTAAACACTAAAGCCTCAATTTCTTAAAACCGCTGTTGTAGCCAGTTATTTTTTTACTTTGTCTCCATTTTTTAATTCTATTCCTTTTTGTCCGTTAACAAAAGTAATAGGAATAGATTTTAGTCCATCTTCAGTATTTACAGGTATTAAACAGCTAAAATGTAAATGCTCTCTTGTGCTTTGTCCAGTATTTCCAGAAAGCCCAATTTTTTGTCCACGTTCAATTTTGTCTCCAACTTTAACTAAACTTCCATTTTTTACTAAATGAGCATATTGGCAAAAGATTCCAGAATTTGGTTCATAAATAGTGATGAAATTTGAAAAAGATTTCCATTCTTGCCCTTTTCCAGAATATTTGTAATCATTCACAACTCCGACAACATAACCATTTGTTGCAGAACAAATTGTGTCGTTCGTTTTTAAATTGAAGTCAATAGCATATTTAGACCAATTTGTGTTATGTGTAAAATTTGTATTATTACCTTGAAGCACAACATATTCTTTGTTGTCCTTAAAAGGAAAATCAAGTTCAATTTCGGTTATTTTTTTTGAAAGGCTTCCTAAACGAGAACTAAAACTTAGTTGGTTATTAAATTTAAGTATGTTTGTCAATGTTATTATAGTATCAGTTTTACTTTCCAACACGATTGGATTTATTTGATTCAATTTATTTTGTATTTCAGAATCGGAATTTATGAACCATATTCTTAAAGGGCTATATAGAGGATTTTTTATTTCAATTTTTAACGAATCGTTTTTATATGAATAAGATTTTTCATATTCATATTGATAATATTTCTTATTTGGAAGTTTTGTTGTTTTACATCCAAAAAGAATAAATATAAATGTAAAAATTATGTTCTTAATTATTTTAAGGATTCTGTTTGGCATAATTGGCTACAACGTCCCGCCGGCTTTGTGGCAAGTGGGGATTTTTATTACTGTTGATTACAAATGTACCGAAAAGTTTGAAAGAAAAAAGTTGAAAAATAGGAGAGAAGTGCAAACACTGACCATTACCGATAAATCCCTAAAACCCCACTTGCACAAAACCGCTGTTGTGTGTAGTGCTTTTTAATTTCTAACTATTGTTTTTTGTTTTTCTAGATCAATCCATTTTTGAATTAGTTGGTATTGTTTTGGTTCTTCTTTTGGATAGTTTTCTCCATTTTTATTCCAAATTTCCACACAATCAATAATTCCATTTGACAAATGAATAGAAACATCTGCTAAAATATTTAGCGATTCGTTTATTAATTCTAAACCATCAATCCTTTCAATTGGATTCCCATCAACATCTTTAGTCAAACAATTTGCTGTTGATATTTTGTGATTTGTAATATTTGGTTCTGCTTCAAAATTGATGAAAACTCCAACTCCTGTATGTTCTTGATTCCCTTCTTTTAGAAATGGAATTTGACAATGCAAGTTTTTTTCGTTTTCTAACCCGTCAAGTATTAAATCAAGTATATCAAGTATAAGTTGAGATTTTATCATTTGTTAATTAAGTATCGATTTCACATCGTTGAGCCAGCATTACACACAACGTCCCGCCGGCTTTATGCTGTGGCGGATTTTTTATTACTGATGTTTACAAATATACCGAAAAGTGGAAAGAAAAAACTTCTTTTTAAAGAAGAAATGCAAGCACTGACCAATCCAAAAAAAACCAAACCCCGCCATAGCATAAAACCGCTGTTATAGGAAGGCTTTATTTAATCGCTCACTTTTTCGAGTTTACATATTTTATCAATAAAGGTTTATATTTTTTGTATTGTAAAAAAATAGTATCTTCTTGAAATTTCAAAACTTTAAAATCTAATTCAAACATATTTAAAACACTATCTTTTTCAGAATACTTCCACTTAGTAGTTCTTATAGGTGTTTCTCCATCTACAAATGTATAGTACAATGTGACATTTCCATTTTTATTAAAAATATTATATGGAGGTGGAGGTAACGGCATTTCTGGATCATTTTTTTTCTGATTAAAATCAAGGATCCATTTTTTAGAATCATCAGACAGGATATACTCTAATTCACTTTCGTTTTTACAAGAAAAAAAGATAGTTGTAAGTAGAAGAATATATATGTATTTAACCATGATTGTCAATATTGATGTAGTTTTGCCAAGCTTTCCTATAACGTCCCGCCGGCTTTGTGGCAGGTGGGGATTTTTATTACTGACGTTTACAAATATACCGAAAAGTTAGAAAGAAAAAAGTTGAAAGGAAGCAAAGACTTTTGGTTCCAGATCGTCCCATTAAACACCCAAAACCCCGCTTGCACAAAACCGCTGTTATGGGCTGGGCTCTATTTCATTATTCTATTCCTCCGTTATCCTTAAATTTTTGATTGTATTCTATTTTCTTATCCGATTGTCCCAATTCTTCATAAAGTCTTGAAAGTTCCAAAAAAATATATTCTGAGGAAGGCCCAAACTCTTCACTTTTTTTAAATATTTCAATAGCTTCTTCAATTCGTCCTTCATCACGTAGAATATAGGCAAGATCTTCAGCAATAACATTTTTATTAATTGCTTTATCTAGGCCATTTCTTAAGATTTCGATTCCTATTTGTGGATTTTCTTTTGCATAAAATAATTCATAATCTCCAAAACACTCGGAAGCAATAGAAGGAATTATAGTCTTCTCTTGGTCATAAATATTTATTGCTTTTGTTTGCCCGATTATATTTTTCTTAATTACTGTTTCTGCAATTCTTTCAGGTGTAGATATTCCGAGATAGCAATTAGTAATATTTTTTTCAGAAACCTCTACAGCCTTTACAAAATATGTGTTTTCTTCTTCTGGTATAAGTTCAAAATCAGTTGGTTCTATAATCCAATTCAATTCATTTTCATCATCTTGGTTAGTAACAATGAATACTTTTGTTTGTTTATCAGAAAAGATATTTTTCAGTTTCATCCGTTTCGTTTTTTTGCCTTGCCCATAACGTCCCGCCGGCTTTGAGAAGGTGGGGACTTTTGTTTCGTTAGTTTGTTTTATCACTAAGTCAAATATACAAAAAGATCGTCCCATTATACACCCAAACCCCACTTGCTCAAAACCGCTGTTAGCAGCTGGCATTTCTCGCTAGTCGTAAACATTCTCGTTAACATCTCCATAGCGAATTTCACAAATTCTATCTGTCTCGTTGTCTATATGGATAAATAATTTTGCTTTGTTATAAACCAAAACTCTTGATTCAACAACATAGCCTGTAGCCCACATAATTCCTTCAGTTAGTTCTTTATCCGCTTTTCCTAAATTATGTTCAACTTCCTCTTTTGTTAATGAAGTAATTTTCTCAATGGATTTGTCTCTTAACTTAAAATATTTAATTATTTCGTTTGATATTTCAAGAGATATTCCATCAACAAGATGGACAAAGCCATCCACATTTTTAAGTTTATTAAATTTGTTTTCTAAACTCAATCTGTCTGTTTCCGGCGAAATATAAATTTCTTTAATCTTTTTGAAATCTATTTTTTCGTATTTATCATATATTTTTAAATTATCAACTTTAAAAGTGTTGGAGTCAAAATCCTTATCAAATAAATTTTCAATTAAATCTCTATGGTCGTTCATTTTGCGGATTTTTTTTGATGCTTGCTGCTAACGTCCCGCCGGCTTTGTGGAGTTGGGGATTTTTGTTCCTAAACCATTCCATTAGAACTGAAGTCAAATATATAAAATTGCCTTTAAATTTTGCCTAAAACCCCAATTTCACAAAACCGCTGTTAGTAGCCGTTTTTTTAAGACTAAAATGTGATTAATCTTTAAAAATATAAATTGTTTTAGATATGATTAAAAACAACTGAAAACCTGTTATTATTAATGTTAAGACTTTAAGATATGTAAAAGCTGGAAAAAAACTATCAGCCTTTAAACTTTTCGCAACATCAACTTTTTTATTGATGATTTTTTTTATAGTGTACAATATTAATATCGTCCAGCTAAAATTTAATAGAATAAAAAAACCAAAGCCATTTGGCAGGCCATCTATATTTAAATAATTGTATGATTTGGTAAGCATTATAACAAGAATGAAAAATGCTATTACAAATAGAAGCATTTTTTTTACTTCATTTTGGGTTTTTAAAACAAAAAAAATGGAATAATTTAAGGCTAAAATTAATGGTACAAGGCAAATGTGCATAAAAGATTATATAATTATTAAGGGTTAAATTTTAAATTTTTTAATATTTATCGAATTTCTAAAATTATTTTTCCAAACTAACATACAAGTTTCGTTTTCTCAAAATGGCTACTAACGTCCCGGGGCTTTATGCAGGTGGGGACTTTTATTACTGATGTTTACAAATATACCGAAAAGATTGAAAGATAAAATCTCACTTCGGAGAAGAAAGTGCAAACACTGACCTTTCCCGATAAATCCCTAAAACCCCACTTGCATAAAACCCTTGTTAGCGGCATGTGCTATTCTTCTTTCGGAGTTCGTCAGCTCAAAGCTTAACGAGTCCTCGGTCATAGTTCAGGTTTATATTGATTAGCAACTACACCACATTCAAACGACTTGCTGTTTATGAGTTTTAGTTTTGTTGTGTCCGTAAAAATTTTTAGTCCATTTCCAATTGCTGTCCGGTGAATGAAAAAATTATACTCGTCAATTAAATTGTGTTTGACAAGTGATGAAACAAAACTTGCTCCACCATATACAAGAATGTCTTTGCCTTTTTCTCTTTTCAGTTGGTTTACAATAGTAACCAGGTCGCCATTTTCAACTCTTACGTTTTTCCCTGGTATGGTTGTAATGGTTTTGCTAAAAACAATTTTAGAGATGTCAACCAGTTTACGAGCGAACACCGCATTAGGATTATCATATTGACTTTCCCAATGACTGATAAATACGTCTGTCATTTTTCTGCCCAATAGAAGTGTGTCAGCCGAGTCAACTATGTCTTTCTGATACAACTTTATAAACTCACTGTCCTGATTTCGTTCAAGCCAGTCCTGCTCACCATTTACACCACCGACAAAACCGTCAATGGTCATATTCATCTGTAGTTTTAATTTTCTCATGTCTTGATTTGATTATATGTCAAAGTTCGTTTTATGCAGCCAGTTTTCAAGTTAGCACTGTCGTCAAAGCATTGCCGCTAACGTCCCGCCGGCTTTATGCTGTGGCGGATTTTTTATTACTGATGTTTACAAATATACCGAAAAGTGGAAAGAAAAAACTTCTTTTTAAAGAAGAAATGCAAACACCGACCAATCCAAAAAATCCCAAGCCCCGCCATAGCATAAAACCGCTGTTGTGTGTAGTTGTTTATCTTTTTTCAAGTAACCACCAAATTAATTTGTCTTGACCAGTTGCTAAATTTGATTTTATATCAGTCATTTCCAAAATGGGATTATCTGTTCGGCCATAAAGGAAGTTGTTTCCATCTCTAGGTATGTTTAATTGATATTTGTATAAGGCAGCAATATATCTTTCCCTAGAATTTTTTATCTGGCAATCATTTCTATTAAAATCGTCAAGCATACACAGTTTTAGGTCGTCTTCAGTTATGCTGTCAAAGTTTGTCACGACTTGAAAGGTGAATTTTATTTGATTAGTCACACTTGGTCTAAATTCTTGTGGATACATATTGATCGCAAGGAGTGTATTGAGAGCTATTATAGTTATCCAAATAAAGAAAAAATAAGCAAATTTCTTATTTTCTGAAATTCTCATTCCTTGAAGTATAATTAGAATTCCAATTATGTAAATTACAGGAACAAATATTATTGCTGCAAGTCCAGTCCAGGGGAACATATAATCACAGATTCGTAGTACTACAATTAGTAAAATAAGTGTCAATAGTGCTGTTAAATTTGTCCTCGTGGATTTAAACATTTAGTTTGTTTTACAATTACACACAACGTCCCGCCGGCTTTCTGTCAGTGGCGGTTTTTTATTACTGACGTTTACAAATATACCGAAAAGTAGTAAAGAAAAATCTTCTTTTTAAAGAAGAAATGCAAACACTAGCCATCCCAAATAATTCCCTAAACCCGCCATTGCAGAAAACCGCTGTTAGCCGTAGTTTTTTATTACCTCAGATAATCGGTAGGAGGTAACTTTTTGTATTCATTGTTCTCCTTGATAATTTTTGTAATAAATTCAGATAAAAGAATTAGTTGTTTTTCTTTCGAATTTTCAATTTTGTATATGCAATCAGTAAATGTTCTAGAAGCTTTAGTTATATTATTTGCAGTTATTTCGATTTCAATATTTGTGAAGTTATTATTGAATCCTTTTTTTAGAGTATCGCATTCAAATTCAATTGGGAATTTTAAAAATTCAATTTTTTTATAATACTCATAAATTGCTTTTTTTTGATTGTTTGTGAATTCAATCTTAACGCTTTTATCTTTTGATTTTATAAATTTTCGAGTTAATATTTCTGATTTTGAATCATATGTTTGCTTGCCAAATTCTATTCTAAAAGCGAAGTCATCAGGTAATTCATTTTTGGTATTACAGCCGAGAAGACAAATAGTAAATAAACAAAATATGATTTTCATTTTTAATTAATGTTTAAAGTTTTATAATATCTGAACTTGGAATATTTCTATAAACGGGGTTTTCATCTAACATTTTTTGTAGTTTATCTGAAAATTCGTAAAGTTCTTTTTCTTTTTTCACTTCGATTTTCTCAGTACAATGACTATTCGTTCTTGAACCTTTGATTATTCCATTAGCTTTTATTTTTATTTCAAGTGATGAACTTGGAATTGTTCGTTCTGATTTTAGTGTATCACATTGAAATTCTGATGGAAAGCTTAAAAAATTAATTTTATTGTAAAATTTATATAATTCTAGTTTTTGTTGTTCTGTTAGCTTGATTTTTACATGATAATCTTTTTTCATATAATTAGACCTAACTAAAGTTTCAGTTTCTGAGTTGTAAATTTCACCATCAAAATCAACCGTTATTGCAAAATCTTTCGGCACTTTTGTTTGACAACTCATTAAAGAAATCAATGTTAGTATAATGATTAAATACTTCATTTTGAAATTGTTTTGTAAAATTACGGCTAACGTCCCGCCGGCTTTAAGAAGTGGCGGATTTTTGTTACTGATGTTTACAAATATACCTAAAAGTTTGAAAGAAAAAAGCTGAAAAATAGGAGAGAAGTGCAAACACTGGCCATTACCGATAAATCCCCAAACCCGCCATTTCTTAAAACCGCTGTTAGCAGCCGTTCTTACTTGATTAGTGTAGTTTTTTCAATGATTTTCCAGCCCAATCTTCCTTTACGAACTTTTAACTCAATAGCTGAATAGTCATTAATATTATCAATATTTTGAAATATAACACCTTTTATAATGCCATCCACTTCAATATCTGCTTTTGGATTATTTCCTTTAGTTGTAAAGCCTTTTTTTAAAATTGGAGTTTTTAGAATTTCAAAATCCTTTGTAGGATAAATATATAAGTTGATGGTCAATAATATACATGTCAATAAACTTCCAAAAGAAACTGTTGTATATGCTAGTCTAAGAAATTTGCTTAGTTTTATTTTGACAAATTTGTCAAAAATGAAATACAAAACTATTCCAGTAGTTATGTATAATAAAAAAATATCCTGTAACCTAATTACAGTTTTGGAAAACATCAGAACTACAAGAACATTTAAGACTAGACCCACAAAAAAAGGAATATTGAAAATTAGTATTTCCTTTGTTTTTTTTAATTCGACAGTTTTCTGTTTCATTTAGGTGATGTTTTCGTTCGGTCAGAATGGCTGCTAACGTCCCGCCGGCTTTGTGTCAGGTGGGGATTTTTATTACTGTTGTTTACAAATATACCGAAAAGACTGAAAGAAAAAAGTTGAAAAAGAGGAGAGAAGTGCAAACACTGACCATTACCGATAAATCCCTAAAACCCCGCTTGCACAAAACCGCTGTTAACGGCTGCTTTTTTAGTAAATATGACCTTTTGCTTTTAGCCATTCAATTTTCAATCCTGTTTGTTCTTTTATTTTTTTAAGATTGGCTTCTGTCTCGTAGCCTAAAATAAAATCCTGCCCCAATCCATAAAATGTAAATTTCCCAGAAGTTTTATATTTAGCAGTTAAGTCTTGGACTTTATCAAATAATGCTCCATCAGCCCAATCATTATCAACCTTTAAATCCCATTTGTATTTATCTCCATTAATTTCAAATGAAACCCAAGCTTTTTCATTATCAATATCAACGTAATCTTTGATATTTTCAAATTTCAATTCACCATTAGTTATTCGACTAATATTTTTCATTATATCAACATAAGCTCCATTGTCTTCAATTGCCTCTAAGTCAAAATGCCAGCATCTGTCGGTTATTGGTGTCCAAGGTTCTTTCTCGATTTCCATCCCAAGAGTTGTATACATTAAAACCCAAGGATCTTTTTCAAACTCGGATTTATTCCCATAGAATGATATAAGGTTTTCTTTAGCTATTCCTTTATTTAGTTTGAAACCGAGAGTTTCAAAAGTTGTAAGTTGTTGCTCAAAAGTAACTTTTTGAACTTTTTTGACATTGTTTTTTAAAAATCTATAGCTTTTGAAACCATATAAAGAGACTAAAACTGTCAAAAAAATAATTAGTGTTTTCATCGTTCTGTTTTTGTCTTGTCCTGAAATAGGTTGACCATTTTGGTTATTAATTCAGGTTGTAAAATTTGTATTTATGCATTTGATTTTTGTGTGCAAACTCAGGTGTTTTCATATCTAAGCTGTAGTGCCTTCTTTCATTATTGTATGTGTTTACCGCCTGTTTAATCATTTTCTGAGCCAAGACTAAATTAGGTAATGTTTTTAATAAACCAAACTCATATTTCAAAATTCCGTTAATCCTCTCCGCTACTGCGTTTTCATAAGGGTCGTATTGCTGGGTTGTACTGAGTAACATGCCGTTGTTTTGCGCGAATTCGGAGAACTCGGGACAGCAATACTGTATTCCCCTGTCGCTGTGATGAATGATGTTTTGATGTTTATGCATTCTGTTTTTTAAAGCCATTTGAAGAGCATCTTTCACTAATGTAGCTTTCATATTCGTATCGAGTTTGAACCCCATTATTTTCTTGGAATAGATGTCTGTTACCAAAGCCAAATAAGCGTGTTTTTCTTGTGTTTTAAGGTAGGTTATATCGCTGACCCAGATCTGTTCCGCGTGAGTAGGAGTGATGTTCTTAATTCGGTTTGGCGATTTATAGAAAAAATGTTTGGAATCGGTTGTGATATGGAATTGCTTAGTTTTCTTAACCAATAACTGATGTGTTTTCAAGAACCTAAAAAAGTTATCTCTTCCCATTTTTATATCCCTCTTTTCCAAATCATCTTTAATGTCCAGGTACAGTTTTCTTCCACCGTACCGGGTTTGTTTTTTCCTGATAGGCGCAATGAGTTCTTTAATTACAATAACTTGTTCTTCTCGCTGTTTATCAGCTTTGATTCGTTTATAATAAGCTTGTTTGGATATTCCGAAACATTGATAAAGCCATTTTACTTTAAAAGGTTTCTTTTCTTTTTCTCTATCTCTTTTACTAATGTTTCGGGCAACGACTTTTTTGCGATATCCAGTCCTGTGGTTACTTCAAAATCAGCAATGATGTCTTGTTGGAAGTCTTTAATAAATTCCAGTTCTTCTATACGTTCTCTTAGTTTTTTAATCTCGTCGTTCTTGCTCATTGCTTTGGATTTGGATGTAAAGTTAGATAATTTCTTTCTCCAATAGTCAATGGAACTTCGAGAAATGCCATACTTTTTGGCAGCATAGTTTACAGAGATTTGTCCATTATTAATTTCGTCAATGATGGAAAGTTTGAGATCAAAACTGATTTTCTGATACTCATTTTTTCGGCAGGGTTGTTTTCTTGTTGTTTCCATAGGATACTAAAAGTGTTTAATTTTTAGTCAACCTATTTTAGGACGACGCATTTTTCAAAGTTGCCGTTAACGTCCCGCCAGCTTGCTGCAGGTGGGGGATTGTTTTCCCAAAAGTATCAATTTAAGATTAAGTTTACAAACACAAAGCCAACATTAAATTTAGCCCTAAAGCCCCACTTGCTGCAAACTGCTGTTAGCTGTAGCTTTTGTTATTTAAATGTATGTTCCGCTTCTTTTATATCCCCATCTTCCATATCAGCATACTTATATTTGATTGTTTTTTTAGAGACTTTTAAAATTAAATTTTTAGAATCGAATTGATTTTCAGGTATTATACTCATGGTTTCATGTATAGGGAAATTGAAAATTTGAACGAACTTATTTTTATCCAATGTCATTATACGATAAGTATTTAGACTTGAAAAATCTGCCCAATCGATGGCGTAACCAAATTCATCTTTTCCATCTTCATTTATGTCTCCTAAATTTGAAAACAGATAAACTCCTTTCTGTTGGTAATGTTGTGAAGCAATTAACGTATCAATTAACTTATCACTTGAATATAAAATTGAAATTGGTTTGTTTTTTACTGTTAATTCTAAATCTTTATCCCAATCTAAACTGTCATGTATTTTATTAATCTCCTTTTTTGTTTCGCTATTTTGATATGATTCAAAAATTGTATCTTCAATTTTATCACCATTAAAATCTCCGACAATAGAATACCGTTTATCCAGTTTTGAAATAATTGGATTTTCATTTTTCTCTATCAACAAGTTTTCATTTGCTTTCTCATTGCAGGAAGCAAATAAGATTAATAAAATTGTGGATATTGATGTTTTTACGGTCATTTTTGGTAAAGTTACAGCTAACGTCCCGCCGGCTTTGTGGAGGTGGGGATTTTTGTTCCCAAACCATTCCATTAGGACTGAAGTCAAATATATAAAATTACCTTTAAATTTTGCCTTAAAACCCCACTTTCACAAAACCGCTGTTAGCGGCTGTACTTGTATAAATTATTGTTTCAAAATTGTTAAACACCAACGAACTGAATAATATAAGTAGCGAAAAGGAAAAATTAAAAGGAAAACAGTTAAAGTTGCCCATAGACTAAGTTTAGTTTTTTCATAGGGTGATAAAATACTATTTTTAATTTCTGCAGCTTTTGATTTAAGTAGATTATCAAATTTATTTTTTTTTACAATTTTTTCAATATCAGAAATTTCAGCTTTATTTAGATTATTTGTTTTGATAAATATCTCTACACTTTCTACATTTGTTAGACCTGCAAGTTTAAAACTTTTTTTGATGTCAGGGTAATGTTCGTATTTATATCGCAAACTATCTTTTTGGATTAAATCATTTAATCTTTTCCATAGTTTTTCCGGGTCGTTATATTTTGAATTTTCTAAATCGAATTCCGCATTTATTTTATTATATAACCATGCGTGTTTTTGATATTTTTTATCATAGGAATGATTAAGGTTGTTATTAGATGTTTCGTTTAAATTAATTTCATTTTGTAATTTATTGAACTTACTTTCTTTAATTGAATTGTAAGTAAAAAATGAAATGAATGTAATTATAAATACACCTAAACAAATCAGTAAGAGTAAAAATTCACGAGCAATTATTTTCTTTGTTTTTAATTCCATTTATCTCTTTTTTTTTTAGTATAGCCGCTAACGTCCCGCCGGCTTTGAGAAGGTGGGGACTTTTGTTTCTTTAGTTTGTTTTATCACTAAGCCAAATATACAAAAAGATCGTCCCATTAAACACTAAAACCCCACTTGCTCAAAACCGCTGTTAGCCGTCGTACATTTTTAATGCTCCAATAGTCAATACAATAATAATAAAGATGCCCAAAGCCCAAAGCAATTGTATTCAATATGCTGGTATATGGGATAAAGTTTAATAAATTTTATTCTTTTTTGTTTAGGGTTTGTCTAAGTGCTTTAATAAATTCAAAATAATTATTTGTTTCAAGAGTATTAAAAGTCAAAATGTTTGAAGAAGTCTTAAATTCTATTGTTGTCTCTTTTCCTTGATGAATTGTCATTCTACTTTCTTGAATTAATGGTTCAATTTTATAATTCTTTTCTTTGAATGTTTTGATATCTTGAAGGTTGTAGTATTTTGTTTTGAATAAGAATGGGTAAATGATTTTTATTTCATTTTTTGTCAAAACAATTTGCTTGAATTTAAAAAGTCCAATAAAGCCCCCGATGATGAAAAGTAAAAAAAATCCCGCCATAAAAAAATATGTCGAATTATAATTATGCGCAGTAGTTTGAATTGTCATTAAAGTGATTAATGCAGAAAATAAGAAAATTGCCAGAATGCAAATAAAAACTGAACGCTTGTCAGTTTGAGTAATAAATATTATATCCAACTCTTTCATCTTCAAGTTTTTCATGCATGACGGCTAACGTCCCGCCGGCTTTCTGTCAGTGGCGGTTTTTTATTACTGACGTTTACAAATATACCGAAAAGTAGTAAAGAAAAAACTTCTATTTAAAGAAGAAATGCAAACACTAACCAACCCAAATAAATCCCTAAACCCGCCATTGCAGAAAACCGCTGTTAACTGCTGCCAAAATTTATTTTTTGGTTATTTTTTTAATATCTTTTTTCAAAATAAGTTGAGAAAATAATACAGGAATATTCAACTTATAATTTTCTTTTATCATCGTAAGATACACGCTTTTATTATCAAGCAAGAAAATTCGACTTATTTTATATTCTGGATTAATATTGAAAGAGCTTTCTGTGTTGTATATTATTATATTTTTTGAGTTTCTGTATTTCTCATAACCCATTTTCTCACAGTATTCATTTATCAGTTTTCTGTTTTCTTCCGCGTCATATTTACTAATGATTTCGCATAATTTTTTTTCGGTTGCTTTTCTGTAAACAACATAAGCGCAAAATAAACTAAGAATGAAGATTAAATAATATTCAAATCCAGTTTTAGAATAATCTCTATGAGGATCGAAATATATTAGAAATGGTAAAACAAAACCCCAACTAAAAAAAATATAGATTACAAATCGGTCTAATTTATCAAACCAATTTTCAACATAAACTAATTTCTTTAGTTCTATGCTTTTTTCTACATCTAATTTTTTTAGGTTTCTCATGGAATTGGTTGCAGTTAACGTCCCGCCGGCTTTGTGGAGTTGGGGATTTTTGCTCCCAAACCATTCCATTAGGACTGAAGTCAAATATATAAAATTACCTTTAAATTTTGACTAAAACCCCAATTTCACAAAACCGCTGTTAGCTGCAGCTTATTATTTTTTTTGTTTTTCCTCTTCGTATTTTTTTCTCGCATCAAAGTATTCATTGTTGCCAAAATAATATGAAATAATAAATTCCACCAATTCATCTTGGCTTGTAAACTCTTTTTCAAAGTCGCCAGGGCCAGGGCCTGGAACCCAACTCCAGCAACTTAACAAAAAACGATCTTCGTTATACCAAAGATTCATAACTGGACAATCTGAAGTCAATTCTTCTATTGTTTCTCCCTTTTCGTTTAAAGAGACTGTCGGAATTGATTTATAGTTTGGAAGATTGTTTCCACCAATACCAGTTTTCTTTAATAACATACACCGTTTTTCACTTTCCCAGACAATTATACCTAATTCCTCTAGTTTGGTTATATTTTGGATATTTAATCGCATTAATTCTGTACGTTTTTTTTAAGTTGCAGCTAACGTCCCGGGGCTTTATGAAGTTGGGGATTTTTATTCCCAAACCATTCCATTAGGACTGAAGTCAAATATATAAAATTACCTTTAAATTTTGCCTAAAACCCCAATTTCATAAAACCCTTGTTAGCGGTAGGTTATTTTACTTTAATCAGCTTTATCATATTTCCAGGACCGCCTTCAAATCGATTTATTAATTGTTCAACAATAAAAGCATTTACAAACTTATTTTGATTGTACAATTGTAAAATGGTTTTTCCATCTTTTTCAATAACTTTTATTTTATAAATATCTTGTGTTGTGGTTGCTTTAATAGATGAAATTCCATTAGTAGTTTTACCACGAATTTCGGAAAAACTTTTTTTATTTTTAAATATCCAAGTTACGAACTCATTACATTTTTCATCGCCAATGTCAAAAAAATATAGTGTGTCAGATTTAAAAAATTTTTCATTTTCATTACAAGTTGTCCATTGTCTCGAATTATAGTATTTCCAACTCTTAAATGCTTCAAATACTTGTTTTTTTGTAGGTGATTGCGCTGAAATATTCAACGAAATTAAAGAAGTAAATAGTGCAATATATATATTCATTATTTTAACGAGATGTTGTTTTAACTTACCGCTAACGTCCCGCCGGCTTTGTGAAGGCGGGGATTTTTATTACTGATTTTTACAAATATACCGAAAAGTTTGAAAGAAAAAAGTTGAAAAATAGGAGAGAAGTGCAAACACTTACCATTACCGATAAACACTAAAACCCCGCTTTTACAAAACCGCTGTTACCTGCAGGCAAAACTAAACTTCATTATTTACCATTTTCAAAACTGAAGCCTTTGCCGTAATAATCTGAACACGTAATCTGAATAGAACCGAAAGAATCATTAACTTCTTGAAGTTTGTAAAACAATCCATTATTCATATTGTACCAGCCAAAATCGACATCATTTCTTGTTAGCATGAAGTTTAAATTGTTTTCATTTTTCAATTTTTCGCTAGCTCTAAAATAATCAATTATAGTAAGATGTCCCTCTCTTGGATACAATATTTCTATAAATAATATCTTTCTATTAGCGTCAAATTTGAATGTGAAATGTACAGTTTTATTGTCACGCCAATAGGTAACAAATTCATGATAATAAAAATTCCCTTTTTGTTCCGTTTTATAACCTTCAACGAATCCTTCAAGATATTTTACAAGTAGTACATTTTTTTTTTCAGTAATTAATGGAGAAAACCAATCGTTCTCGAGAATTTCTCTTTTTTGTGTATCAAACGTTGCTTTTTCGATGTCTTCCTGACAATAAATAAAATTATTTATAAGACATAATAATAGAATTAATAGAGTTGGTGTGTTTTTCATCATTATTTTGTTTTAGAATTGCTTGCAGGTAACGTCCCGCCGGCTTTGTGGCAGGTGGGGATTTTTATTACTGTTGATTACAAATGTACCGAAAAGTTTGAAAGAAAAAAGTTGAAAAAATAGGAGAGAAGTGCAAACACTGACCATTACCGATAAATCCCAAAAACCCCACTTGCACAAAACCGCTGTTAGCAGTAGTGCTTTATTCTTAGTCACCTATATCATTTTCTATTCTTTCCACTTTCTTTTCTAAGAGCTTAATTTTTGCATTCTGAATTACAACTTTTAATTTTAGTATTTCACTCCTTTTCGAAAATTTATGACAGTAAATAGAAACAATTATAATTAGAAGATAATTTGTATTAACGGTAACTCCTTCTTATTAAAATTATTCATTTTTTTTAGTTTTAATATAATTTAGAATCACACCTGTTATGCTTACAAAATATAGTAGGTAAAGGAATAAAATTGATTTTTCTGGTAGAAAATATAGATATTCTATTTTCATTCCTCCACTTATATAAACAATATTCCGACTATCGGCTGAATTCAATAATGATTTATATTGTTCCTCTGTAAAAGTAGAACCTACTTTATTTGCTTTATCTACAAAATAATATGATTTTGTATTTATAAAAGCAAAGTTTAATATTATCGTGAATATTAATAATGTAATAAAAGAATTTATTTTTTTCATTGTTGATGTTGTGTTGTTATTTTCTACGTGTCGGAGCATTACTGCTAACGTCCCGCCGGCTTTCTGTCAGTGGCGGTTTTTTTATTACTGACGTTTACAAATATACCGAAAAGTAGTTAGGAAAAAACTTCTTTTTAAAGAAGCAATGCAAACACTTGCCATCCCAAATAAATCCCTAAACCGCCATTGCAGAAAACCGCTGTTATGCGAAGTTTTTTTTAATCATTAATGTTAATTGAAATATTACGAAAGATATAAATACACTCGAAAATGACAATACATCTATATCATTTTTGAATAGATTAAAATCATTGTTCACAAACATTGTTAAAACAAATACTATCATAAATAGCCATAGACTTAACGATAAAGTTATTGTAATAAGATTTCTTATAACAGATATAAGTACTAATGATATTATAATCGCTATTGCTGAATTTATTAGTAAATAAAGAGGAGCCATAACCACCATTTGACCACCACCTACTTTAATTTTTAAGATAATGGCGAATATTACGGCAGTTATGAAACTAAATATGAGATAAGCAAATAAATTCTTAATTATAGGATTCATTTTTTAGATTTCGTTTACCCAAAATTTCGCATAACGTCCCGCCGGCTTTATGAAGTGGCGGATTTTTATTACTGTTGTTTACAAATATACCGAAAAGTTTGAAAGAAAAAGCCTCACTTCGGAGAAGAAAAATATTCATTGACCATTACCAATAAATCCCTAAACCCGCCATTTCTTAAAACCGCTGTTAGCCGTAGTTTTATTTTAAATTTTCTTTCAGTTTTTCGGCCATTTTGTCCAAAGTAGCATTACTAATTGCATCTGAAAAATGTCTGTGGATGAATATGTTCTCAAATTGATTTAGATCACTTATATTCATTTGACTTTTATCAAGATTGGCAAATTTTTGAAACATACCGGTTTTATTATTGAGGAATTTAAAATCATCTATTAAACCCCAAGCAATGAATATTATTTTGCTTTGGTCATTTATAAGATTATTCAATTCAGACAAATGATTTTTATTCGATTCGGAAATTAGATATTCCAAGAAAATTTTATTATTTGTTTTTGCCATTCCTGTAGTTGGAAATCCAATCAGTTCAATAAAAGAAATCTTATCCGAGAAATTGCTTTCTACTTTAAGTTTTGAAAAAATTATATGATATCTTTTTCCATCACCTTTGTAGTTTGGTAACAAAAAAGGATGATGAATATTATGCTTTTTCCAAAAGCTAATGCCGTCATTTAGGTATTCAGAAAAAAAATTGAACATATCATTGCTATCTACATCAGCCGCCCAATTTGGATCTCTACCAACAAATAGAATTTTTGCATCAAAAGGATTTGCTCCTTGATAATTTTTTTTTGAGTAAAGTTCATTTAATAACTTTGACGGATGCTTTTGAAATATAGATTTTTCCATTTAAATTATGCTTGAACGTTGATTGTTTTCGCAGTTTTTCAAAAATTACGGCTAACGTCCCGCCGGCTTTATGCTGTGGCGGATTTTTTATTACTGATGTTGACAAATATACCGAAAAGTGGAAAGAAAAAACTTCTTTTTAAAGGAGAAATGCAAGCACTGACCAATCCAAAAAATCCCAAGCCCCGCCATAGCATAAAACCGCTGTTGTGTGTAGTATTTTTATTGCTCAACAAAGAAATCCTCGTCAAGTTGTTTAACTTCATATGTAGCTTTGATTTGAACCCCTACATTAAATTCATGCATTAAATCAACTAATTTATTCCCATCTAATAAAATAATCTTATGATGAGCATTTTTAGCCTTTTCTTCAGCTCCTTTGTCAAACAGTGAAGTAGTTACAAATACTCCTTTATTTGTATCTCCACTCATTGCTCCAATAAAGTTTCTGATGTCCTTTTCCCGTACTTTGTTTTCTGTAAATCGTTTAGCTTGTATATAAATTTTGTCTAAGCCAAGTTTATCTTCATTTATTATACCATCAATTCCACCATCTGCAGACTTTGTTGTTTCTATGAAATCACCGTATCCCATTTTTTTAAGAAGTATTAATATTACTTTTTCAAAATAATAGGGATCCATTGTTTTTAATTTTTCTAAAAGGTCGTTTTTGACCTCTTTTTCAATTTGATTAAAACCTTCATCTATTAAATCTTCAGGTGAAGAATTTTGAATTTCTATTTTGTCTTCAATATAGCTTTTGTTGTCTTTATAGACATGAGATTTACTTATTTCATATTGAACATTTTTTAATGTAAGTAAATCGTTTTGTTTTAATCCTTTTGGAGTTATTTGAACAAATCCTCTTTTTGGATAGTTAACAAAATCAGATTGTTTTAAGTATGATATTCCCCAGGCAATTCTATTTTCAATTAGTATATCGCCAGATTTTATTTTCTCTTCAAGTAATTCCTTTGGAAGGTGTGAATAATATTTATCAATTACTTTTTTTATTAGTTCTCTTCTATGAAGTATTTCTTCATTCTTTAAAATATCCAAAATAGGATTAAAAGTTTCGTTATATTTTGGTATTTCTATTCCCATAGTTTATTTAATATTACACACAACGTCCCGCCGGCTTTGTGAAGGCGGGGATTTTTGTTACCGATGTTTACAAATATACCGAAAAGTTTGAAAGAAAAAGTTGAAAAAAAGTAGAGAAGTGCAAACACCAGCTCTTACCGATATACACCTAAACCCCGCTTTCACAAAACCGCTGTTACCAGCAGTTATTTATTTTCTTTTACAATTAGTTTTACTCCGTCAAACATTTCAATTAATTCGGTTTTTATATTATCACCAAGGGAGATATTTATTTTATAGTCAAAAATATCCTTTTCATTAAATGTTATATCCTCAAGAGTTATAGTTTTTATGTCTTGGTATTTTAATTCAGGAATATTTATTATTTCTAAAGTATCTTCTGTTATCATTCTTGCATTTACTGGACGCCAAATTTTTGTTGGTCCTCCTATTAATGGGATATAGACTTCATATGTGAAATTTTTATCAGCATAGTTTGGAATAATTTCGTCAAGGAATATTTTTAATATTTCAGATAATTTTGATGGGTCACCATGCGCTTCAAACACTTTATCTGCAGTTTTAATAAAATACCAGTCAAACCTTCCATTATCGACATTTCTCTCAAAGTTTAAATTTTCAAGTGGAGTTTCTGATAAATCAATACTAACAGTCCAACCAGGATTATCTATTGTTTCAATTGAAAAACCATAACTATGTTCCCAATCATCATTACAATTGATTTGATACCAATTTTGAATTCTGTTTAATAAGTTTTCTTGCACTTTCGTTGATTTATAATTGCTGGTAACGTCCCGCCGGCTTTAAGAAGTGGCGGAATTTTGTTACTGACGATTACAAATATACCGAAAAGTTAGAAAGAAAAAATTTGAAAGGGAGCAAAGACTTTTGATTCCAGTTCCTCCCATCAAACACTAAACCCGCCATTTCTTAAAACCGCTGTTAGTGGCTGGCTGAATTATCTAGATTTTTGCAATTTATATCGAGTTTTGGCTAATTTTTTCAAATCAGAACTTTCAATTTTAGTTATTAAAAGTGTAAATATATGTTTTCCTTCTGCGCCTTCAGCAACTCTTCCAATACTGAGGATTGAATCTTTTTGTATTTTATTTTTGTCAATTGTAGTTAAGCTATCTATTAGTTCATAATCATCGGTAGTTAATAAAGGTTCAGTGAATCCACTTTTATCTTCATCTAATATTCGTTCTATAGAAGGTGAATTGTTATAACATTTTCTAATTAGGGATTTCACATAAACCAACTTAAATTGGTCAAGATATATTTCTTTATATTGATCATCTTCATTATGATAACGGTCTTGATTTTGGGTTTTACAACCAAATAACAAGATGAGTAAAAATATGATTGTAAACTTTGAAATTGACATATAGATTTGTTTTACGTTCCGTTTCTCACAGCTTGCCACTAACGTCCCGCCGGCTTTGAGAAGGTGGGGACTTTTGTTCCTTTAGTTTGTTTTATCACTAAGCCAAATATACAAAAAAGAGTTTCAGTTTTGCCGTAAAACCCCACTTGCTCAAAACCGCTGTTAGCAGTAGTTTTTTGTTATTTAATACTTAGTGAATTCTAAATAAAGATCTTCGGTTAGTATATCAAAGCCATAAAATGTTTTAGAACTTTTGCCTGTTGAAATAGCATAAACATCCTTCATTTTACCAAATATTATATAAATATTTCCTTTTTTGTAGTGAAAGTCAATTCTGGAATCGCTAAATGATTCATTGATTTTAATAAAGCCTAATGCTATAATATCTTTTTTAAAACTATTGTAACATATTTCACTAAAATCCATTCTTAGCCCACTTGGTTTGTTGGTTTTATTAGTTAAAATAGTAATATTACTTTTAGCTTTTTCATTAAAATAATTTAATGAAGAATTGTGTTTAAAGTTAAGCTTGATTAGTTCGTCATCTTTTTCTTCGAGTGAATTTAGCTTGAATATTTTTTCTACAGTTTTATAGGTAATAAAACATTGTTTGTTTTGACTATATATAACATTACTTAGAAAAAAAAGTATAAATATTGTTTTCTTCATTTTTGGAAATTTAAGGGCTTTAGCTTTAAAATTTTTTCTCTTTTGTTTTTTAAAATTACTGCTAACGTCCCGCCGGCTTTGTGGAGTTGGGGATTTTTGTTCCCAAACCATTCCATTAGAATTGAAGTCAAATATATAAAATTGCCTTTAAATTTTGCCTAAAACCCCAATTTCACAAAACCGCTGTTAGCCGTTCGGTTTTTTCTATTTCTCAATAATTCTTAAAAACTATTGGAATAAGTTTTTATTAACATTTTAAACGAATTTAAGCGATTCTTTTTCTACCACCTAGTAGATATAATAATCCAGCAAGATAGTGGATGACTATAAAACCAATTGTCCACATGATTTTTTCAGATTGATTTATCTTTTTCGATACATTGACTTCGTATATTCCAATTATTATATAACCCAAAGTGGAAAGGATGCCAATAATGAATAAAATTTGAGAACCATTTATATTGCTAATTTTCATCATTGTTCCAATAATAATAGCGAAGAATGCTAGCAAGTATATTTTTTTGAATAAGTTGTTTTTCATATAGTTTTACTAAAGTAAAATACTTAAGAGGTTAGTGTTCATTTCGTTTGGCCAAACTGACGGCTAACGTCCTGCCGGCTTTGAGAAGGTGGGGACTTTTGTTCCTTTAGTTTGTTTTATCACTAAGCCAAATATACAAAAAGATCGTCCCATTAAACACCAAAACCCCACTTGCTCAAAACCGCTGTTGTGCGACGTTTTTTTAATTATGTTAAACAAGTTTTACCAAGCATAAAATACAAGTTGGGCAGCAGAAATTATACAAAGTAATAAACATAATATAAAACTTCCAATTATTAAATTCCGAGGAGCGTTTCCAGTCCTTATGAAGGTTTCTTTTTTATCTTCTTTACCAGATTTTTTTGCTCTATCCTAAACCTTGTTGCCAAGATTGTAAAAATCAATTGTTATTGCGGAAGTACAAAACACTCCGAAAACAATAGATGATAGGAGAGTACAAAGTAAAGAACGATAAAGAGAAATAGTGTCAACGGTTGGTTCGGCTAAAGTCGCAAGTAGAACAGCCAATTATGATTCTATAAGTATAGTATTGTTTATTACACTTGGAAGTAATACAGTTGTTGCATTATTTTTTAATTCTACGCCTTTTTCACGAAGTCTTTTTGCTTTTCTTTTACCCATGTAGTAAATAATTATTTCTGTATATTCAAATCAGATGCTTAAAACTATATTGAAAGTTCCAATATTTTAGCCTCATTATTAATTGACCAGCTTTTGAACTTATCTAAAAAATTCTTACCTAATAAAAGTGGACTATTCATATTTCCAACTGAAACGACTATATTCTTAACTGAATATTGATTAATAGATAATTGCTTGATAAGAATCCTTCTTTGAGAAATTATACTACCATCAGCGATTTTATATAATCCATCCGGTAAATAATCATTTTTAGTAATTAAACCATTTGAAATTAGTTGTTCTTCGAGGGTACTGGAAATAGTTGTCTCTGATGCACCAGTATCTAAAATAAATGATTTCCTAATGTTATCAAAATCAACCAATATTCCATATGTTCCATTTTGTTCTGATAATTTGATTTTTTTTGATTTATTATTATTATCCGATATAGTTATAGAATTGTTGTTAGAAGCAAATGGGTCATTTTCATCTCTTTTGAAATTGATGTTATCCAGTAATGAAAATAGATATTTAAAAGCGGTTAAAATCTTACGAGCTTGATATTCCTGCGTGATATAGATATTGTATTCATTTTGAAAATATTCGGTAGAACCTTTGTATAAAATGCAATTTTGTAATGCACATTCAAAAGTAATTTCCGTATTAGAACTTACATTTCTAAATCCAATATTTTTCTTTAAATCATCAACGTGTACTGTGTAGGTTACAGTATTTCTTTTATTAAGGTAGAAATTAATGCTTAAGTTCCCTTTATCATCAATATCATATTTGACTTCCATCAAGCCATCTTTATGTATTCTATATTTGTTATATTCAGTATGTGTTTTTCCAATATAATCGAGAGTTTCGTTAACACTTAACTGTTGTCCAAATATGAATATTGGATAAATAATAAATAACAAAGAAGTAAATAATTTAGTCATATTCATTTATGATGTTAGTTTTTCAAATGTTGCACAACGTCCCGCCGGCTTTATGAAGTTGGGGATTTTTGTTCCCAAACCATTCCATCAGGACTAAAGCCAAATATATAAAATTGCTTTTAAATTTTGCCTAAAACCCCAATTTCTTAAAGCCGCTGTTGGAAGCAGGCCGAATATTAATTTATAATTTTCCGGGTTTACTGATTACTAAATTTCTATAAGTTCCAGTATACATTGCAAACCATCTTTTATACTTACCATTTATGATTTTCACAAAGCATATCCTTTGTTTGCTTAAGTAATCGTGCAGTTCACAAGGAGTTTTGCTTTTTAAATCTTCAACAGTAGTATATTTTATTGTTGGAATTTCTACTCCGTTATCTTCAAATGACTTATTTCCATCAAGATTAGCAATAAATGTATAATTGTCTTCATCTCCGTTTTTTGAATTTTTTATTCTTAAACTTAATTCAAAAACACCCATCTCTGCATTTTTGTTACTAACCAAAATCTGATCAGTCAATTCCAAATAGATTTCAGGATTTTGAGAATAGGAAAGAGACGAAATGAAGAACAAAATAAATAAAACTTTCAGTTTCATATTTGTGACGTTTAGATTTTGACGTTTAGTTGCTTACGGCTTGCTGCCAACGTCCCGCCGGCTTGCTGCAGGTGGGGATTTTGTTCCTTTAGTTTGTTTATTCCTAAAGCCAAATATACAAAAAGAAGTTGGAGTTTTCCCTAAACCCCCACTTGCTGCAAACCGCTGTTAGCTGCTGTATCTTTTTGTCATCTTGTAATGTAATTTTAAAAACTGAATGCCATAAAACTTTAGATTGTGATCAGCTCGTAAAATATTTTCATCGTCAACATAAACCTTAATCCACTCATGCATTGACTTCACAAACTTAGCCCAATGTTTGCCCTTGTGATCAGTCAGTGTAAAATAGAAGCCATTATCTCCAAAATTTTTACCATCCGAACTTAACAGCAATGAACCATCAGATAGAACTTTTTTTGTCATTACTACTGAAGCGTTTCCATTTGGAAGTGGAAAGATGACTTTGAGTAATGATTTATTGTACTTTGGAACAAAGGCAGTTGTATAAATTCCCGCATAAATAACATCATCAGAACTTTTAAGTTTTCTATACCAAATAGTCCATTTAGTTTTGTCTTCGTTTGATAGTTTAATTATCTCGCTTTTTATTCCCTTAGAAGAGTCGAGCGAATTCAAAGGTAAATTTAATTGTTGAAGTCTTTTGCTGAAAATTATTGATAATGCTTTCCCAAATGGCTTAAAAAAGCTTTTCCACTCACTCCAAATTTCAAAATCATAGTTGGAAGTATTTTCATAAAAATCTATGACTTGTATGTTTAATAAATCCAATTCATCTTGGCTAAAATCTAAATCTGAAATATTTTCTAGTAATCCAGCATTGGCAATATTTGAACTATACTTTAGATTTTCATGTTCTACAAGATTTTGAATAAATTTATTACCTATAATATCTTCATCTCCAATTGGACCAATTAACCATTTTTCCGTTTCTGGATTGATTCTTTTTCCTGATGCTTTTACCCAATATTGAGTTATTTTATCTTGTATCATTGTTTTATACTTCCTGTTTTGGCGATATAGCAGCTAACGTCCCGCCAGCTTGCTGCAGGTGGGGAATTGTTTTTCCAAAAGTATCAATTTAAGATTAAGTTTACAAACACAAAACCAACATTAAATTTAGCCTTAAAGCCCCACTTGCAGCAAACTGCTGTTGTGCGATCGTTTTTCTTTTGTTAGTAATTAGTAATTATTTGTCACGTGGAATTACTAAATTTTCCATTTTTAATTCGATTTCTTTTGTTGATTTTTCGTTTTCAATATATAGTTTTATCATCCAATTATTTTCTGGAATCGTCTCATACAAGTGTATTTGAATCATAGAAGTAAATGATTTTGACCAAATATAAGGTCCCCAGGACTTCATATTCATTCCATTTTTATCATATGTTGAGATTTTTTGTATTTGCCTTTCTTCATCTTCTATGTAAATCAGTAGACTTTTCTTTAATTCGGAATTAGAAAATTTTTTACACTCTTGAAATGCTTTATTCATAAATGATGCTATTGAATCTTTTGCAACTTTATTTTTCTCTTCAATTTTTTCAATCAAAGTTTTATATCCCTTTTTGTTTTTTCTTTTTAGCTTTTTTAATGTGAAGAAGTCAAGTATAATGAATTTCATTTTCGGATACTCATTTTCAATTAAATTCATACCAATTTTTTGCAGAGGATTGTTAATTGTTAATAAAGACTTGTTTTCTTCAGTCGGCGTAAAGTACTTTACTTTAACTTTTAGGGAATCTAATCTATAGATTGGTTTGGATTGAGATTCAAAAATAATTTGTATCCAATTGTCAAAATTATGGTAGTACATGTCAGGATAAGCTTCCGAACTGTTTATTATTTGTTCTTTATTAATTTTTGCTGTTGCACTAAGAATTTCAATCGTATTTGTATTGTTGATTTCTAAAGTGTCAACAAAAGCATTTATTGTTATTGATTTATTTGTGTTGAGAGCCCAAATTCTGTCGATGGTTAATTGGGAATGTCCAATATTATGAAATATTAAATAAATTAAAATAAATAATGTTCTTTTCATTTTATTGTTTTATACGTGCAGTTTTCTAAAATGTCGCACAACGTCCCGCCGGCTTTGTGTCAGGCGGGGATTTTTGTTACTGATGTTTACAAATATACCGAAAAGTCTGAAAGAAAATAGTTGAAAAATAGGAGAGAAGTGCAAACACTGACCATTACCGATAAACACCCAAAACCCCGCTTGCACAAAACCGCTGTTGTGCGATCGCTTTTATATTTTCTTTTCCTCTTTAAGTTTATCTAAATAATCACTTGAATTTTCATTCCAATAACATTTAATACATCGATTATTCACGAATTCATGTTCACAATTTTCATAACCATATAAAATGTTTGAACATTCTGGACAAAGATTTTCCATCGATGATGAATCTTTATAGAATTCACTTCTACATTCGTCACAAATTTTTATTTCATGTATTTCTGAACTCATAGTTTATTTTTAAATATTCTATCGTAAAATAGTATAACTAATAAAAATAAGATTATTATTAATGGAGTAAGTTTCATTTCAGTTTTTACGTTATGATTTGAAGCCATAACACACATCCAAAAAAAAGCAACTATTAGTATTGCTAAAATTAATATTGATTTAAATAGTATTTTCATTTAGATGTGCTTCAAAATTTATCTCCAGTATTTTTACAGATTTCGGAATTGTTTCTAAGTTTTTCAGTTGCGTCCTGTTACACAAAGTGTCGCACAACGTCCCGCCGGCTTTAAGAAGTTGGGGATTTTTACTCCCGAACCTTTTCATTAGGACTGAAGCCAAATATACAAAAAGACCGTCCGATTAATCACTCAAACCCCAATTTCTTAAAACCGCTGTTAGCAACAGGCATTGTCATTGTTTTTTTTTGTGTAAATCAGTACTAAATGCAATTTGTTTCAAATCCGTGGCATCTTGAAAATCGCCAGTTGCTTCAGCTACTTCGCTAAAAGTCAATGTACTTGTCAATATTACAACATCGGCAGTTAAACCTCCATATTTTGACCAAAACCCTTCAGGTTTAAATTTAACTCTAGTTACCTTTCGTTTAATTAACTCGTCCTTAATCTCAAATATGTTTTTCCAGTTCTTAATATGAATTCTACCAATTAGTTTATTCCTATAGTTGCCTTTAAGTTTAATTTCAATTTCAGATCTATCTTTTTCAAATTTAATTTCTCGGAATGAAAAAATTAGTTTTTCATGAGGTATTTCAGTTTTGTTATTTTTTAAATGTGTACAAATAATTTGATTGTCTGTAAATTCAATACTTTTAATGAAGTTTTTTTGTCGATTTAAGCATCTTTTATTAGAGATTAATTCGATAATTAAGAATGGAAAAATTAATGTAAGTATGAGCCAATGTACATTGAAGAAGAAAAGTGAAAAGTAAATAACAAATTCAACTAAAATTATACTTAAGTAATATACTTTTTTGTTTTTTAGATTATCTCTTGAGTAAGTCATGTCTGCTTGTTGCTAACGTCCCGCCGGCTTTGTGGAGGTGGGGATTTTTGTTCCCATACCTTTCCATTAGGACTGAAGTCAAATATATAAAATTACCTTTAAATTTTGCCTTAAAACCCCACTTTCACAAAACCGCTGTTAGCAGCCGTTCTTACTTGATTAGTGTAGTTTTTTCGATGATTTTCCAGCCCAATCTTCCTTTACGAACTTTTAATTCAATAGCTGAATAGTCATTAATATTATCAATATTTTGAAATATAACACCTTTTATAATGCCATCCACTTCAATATCTGCTTTTGGATTATTTCCTTTAGTTGTTAAGCCTTTTTTTAAAATTGGAGTTTTTAGTATTTCAAAATCCTTTGTAGGGTAAATATATAAGTTGATGGTCAATAACATACATGTCAATAAACTTCCAAAAGAAACTGTGGTATATACTAATCTGAGAAATTTGCTTAGTTTTATTTTGACGAATTTGTCAAAAATGAAATACAAAACTATTCCAGTAGTTATGTACAATACAAAAATATCCTGTAACCTAATTACAGTTTTGGAAAACATCAGAACTACAAGAACATTTAAGACTAGACCCACAAAAAAAGGAATATTGATAATTAGTGTTTCCTTTGTGTTTTTCAATTCGACAGTTTTCTGTTTCATTTAGGTGATGTTTTCGTTTGGTCAGAATGGCTGCTAACGTCCCGTGGCTTTGCGAAGTTTGGGGATTTTTGTTACTGTTGATTACAAATATACCGAAAAGAGTGAAAGAAAAACGTGAATTTTTATGCAAGAAGTGCAAGCACAAACTTTTCCAAACACACACTCAAGCCCAAATTTCGCAAAACCACTGTTGGCAGCAGTTAATTAATTTCCAATTCGATATGCTGATTCTGTTTCGCCAAATTTGGATAATGAATATTCAAATGAATTTGAGCTCCGACGCTTTATATAAAAAATTTTATTGTTATTAAGAATAAGTTGATTACCTCTCAGAAACCACTCTTGCCAAGAATCATTTTTATTAGAATCAGTTGTCATGCAAGTTCCGTTCTCATAAAAACGTATAGAAAAATTGCTACAACTCCAATATCCAATAAAAAACGTTTTTTCAATTTTATAGCTATCTGCTATTTCTTCTAAAGATCGATTATCAGTATTGTCTGTTTCAGCGCCTCCATAAATGGTTTCTTCCGACGTTGCTGCTGCTACTGTATCAACTGCTTCAGTTGCTTCAACTGCTACAAGATCATCAAATAGAGATGGTTTGTTGTTATAGTATTCATTGTCAATTAAAATAAAAAAATAAACTGTTTTTGTTGATGAACTAAAATCATCAACAGTAGTTGTTATTTCAATTTTAAAAGTTGTTGTTAAACCCTGATATGTTTTGATTAGTGATCCTTCCGACATTTCACTGTCAATTAATTTGCAACCCAATGCTTTAATTCTGGCTAGATAGGATGTGTATTTTTCTTTACTATTAACTTGTACACTCATTTTTTTTTCAGAGCTATTATCTGAATAAAAATAAGTGATGAAAGATTGTGCTTTATCATCGTAAGTTGATTTTTTATATGCAAAAGTTGCAGAACCTAATTTACCAAAGTCAGGACTATTTCCTTTTATATAATTCCAACCTTTTTGAGTTAAGGTTTCTTCCACAGTTACTAAACTTTTTTTTCTAAGACTAACCAATTCGTCTAATGATAAGTTTTGAGAATTGCATATAAAGCTAATTCCTAATAATAAAAAAGTAAATACTTCTTTCATATAGTTTTTTTTTAATTGCTGCCAACGTCCCGCCGGCTTTATGCTGTGGCGAATTTTTTATTGCTGATGTTTACAAATATACCGAAAAGTGGAAAGAAAAAACTTCTTTTTAAAGAAGAAATGCAAGTACTGACCAATCCAAAAAATCCCAAGCCCCGCCATAGCATAAAACCGCTGTTAGCAGTCGTGTCATTTATTTAAGTTATTGTTTGGTTAAAGCAAATATTCAATTTGTTTATAATAAGGATTTAATACAAGATGGATATTAGTTAAAAAAGGTTCTTCCAGCAGGAGACATTGCTATGATTAACGCTAAGATTACTATTCCGAAAAAAATAACACCAACTACGTGATTTCCAGCACTATTTGTGAAGACTTCGTCTTTTCCTTCTTTAAAATAGGATGATAATGGCTTAACATTCTTTCTAGTGAATCGTGCGCAAAAATGATCAATAGCAAAACGGATTAATCCGCCCGTTACCTCTAGTAATCCTCTTCCAAATATTATCTCAAAAATATCCATTTAATATTTTGTTGTATTAAGTTAGTGAATTATCCGTCGCGTCTCGAGACATGACTGCTAACGTCCCGCCGGCTTCGCGCAGGTGGGGGATTGTTTTCCCAAAACTAACTATTTAAGATTAAGTTTACAAACACAAAACCAACATTATTTTTAGCCTTAAAGCCCCACTTGCTCGAAACCGCTGTTAGCTGTAGCTTTTGTTATTTAAATATATGTTCTGCTTCTTTTATATCCCCATCTTCCATGTCAGCATATTTATATTTAATTGTTTTTTTAGAAACTTTTAAAACTAATTTTTTAGAATCGAATTGATTTTCAGGTATGATACTCATGGTTTCATGTATAGGAAAATTGAAAATTTCAACGAACTTATTTTTATCCATTGTCATTATGCGATAAGTATTTGAACTTGAAAAATCTGCCCAATCTATGGCGTAACCAAATTCATCTTTTCCGTCTTCATTTATGTCTCCTAAATTTGAAAATAAGTAAACTCCTTTCTGTTGGTAATGTTTTGACGCTGTTAACTTATCAATTGATTTATCACTTGAATATAATATTGAAATTGGTTTGTTTTTTACCGTTAATTCTAAATCGTTATCCCAATCTAAACTGTCATGTATTTTGTTAATCTCTTTTTTTGTTGTGCTATTTTGATATGATTCAAAAATTGTATCGTCAATTTTGTCACCGTTAAAATCTCCAACAATAGAATATCTCTTATCAAGTTTTGAAACGATTGGCTTTTCACTTTTCTCTATCGACAAGTCTTCATTTGCTTTCTCATTACAAGAAACAAATAAGATTAGTAAAATTGCTGATATTGATGTTTTTACGTTCATTTTTGGTAAAGTTACAGCTAACGTCCCGGGGCTTTATGCAGGTGGGGACTTTTATTACTGATGCTTACAAATATACCCAAAAGATTGAAAGAAAAAATTTGAAAAATAGGAGAGAAGTGCAAACACTGACCATCACCGATAAATCCCTAAAACCCCACTTGCATAAAACCCTTGTTAGCGGTAGTAATTCTTGACTTTATAAATAATATTTTTATAGTTTTGTTATTCACTTTCTCGCCCTTCGTTGTCTATGTCAAGAGCTCCAATATTTTCTTTGATAGTTGGTTCAATCTCAAATGTCACAGGAATGTTGTGAACTTTGCCCAGCAAGTTTGTTCCTTTATGAAATTTATTGTTGCTAATTATAACTTCATTCTCATACCAACAATCAAAGAAGTTTACAAATCCTTTGAAGTTGCTGTTGGTAATAATTACAGGATTTCCTGTCTTGTTATGTCCGCCTGCACAAAAATCTAAATAGTCATCAAATGTGCAATTGTCTATTGTTAATCCTCCAAAAAAATATGCGCCGAAAAACTCGCATTTTTGGAAATGACAATTGATTAGTTTTACTGGTTTCTCAAATTGAATGTTTCCTGAAAAATGTTTTATAATGCAGTTTTCAAAAACAACTTCTTTTTCCCAATTATCAAGTCCCTCAATTACAACTTCTCCCTCAATATAAAAGTCAATAATCGGTTCTCCGTCCTTCAGTAAGTCAGTTGCCCTTTCTGTTGTAATGTTATGTTTCGGTTCTGTTTTCATATTATTACCGCTAACGTCCCGCCGGCTTTAAGAAGTTGGGGATATTTGTTCCCAAACCATTCCATTAGGACTGAAGCCAAATATACGAAAAGACCGTCCTATTAAACACTAAAGCCCCAATTTCTTAAAACCGCTGTTGTAGCCAGTTATTTTTTTACTTTGTCTCCATTTTTTAATTCTATTCCTTTTTGTCCGTTAACAAAAGTAATAGGAATAGATTTTAGTCCATCTTCAGTATTTACAGGTATTAAACAGCTAAAATGTAAATGCTCTCTTGTGCTTTGTCCAGTATTTCCAGAAAGCCCAATTTTTTGTCCACGTTCAATTTTGTCTCCAACTTTAACTAAACTTCCATTTTTTACTAAATGAGCATATTGGCAAAAGATTCCAGAATTTGGTTCATAAATAGTGATGAAATTTGAAAAAGATTTCCATTCTTGCCCTTTTCCAGAATATTTGTAATCATTCACAACTCCGACAACATAACCATTTGTTGCAGAACAAATTGTGTCGTTCGTTTTTAAATTGAAGTCAATAGCATATTTAGACCAATTTGTGTTATGTGTAAAATTTGTATTATTGCCTTGAAGTACAACATATTCCTTGTTGTCCTTAAAAGGAAAATCAAGTTGAATTTCGGTTATTTTTTTTGAAAGGCTTCCTAAACGAGAACGAAAACTTAGTTGGTTATTAAATTTAAGTATGTTTGTCAATGTTATTATAGTATCAGTTTTACTTTCCAACACGATTGGATTTATTTGATTCAATTTATTTTGTATTTCAGAATCGGAATTTATGAACCATATTCTTAAAGGGCTATATAGAGGATTTTTTATTTCAATTTTTAACGAATCGTTTTTATATGAATAAGATTTTTCATATTCATATTGATAATATTTCTTATTTGGAAGTTTTGTTGTTTTACATCCAAAAAGAATAAATATAAAAGTAAAAATTATGTTCTTAATTATTTTAAGGATCCTGTTTGGCATAATTGGCTACAACGTCCCGCCAGCTTGCTGCAGGTGGGGGATTGTTTTCCCAAAAGTATCAATTTAAGATTAAGTTTACAAACACAAAGCCAACATTAAATTTTGCCCTATAGCCCCACTTGCTGCAAACTGCTGTTGTGTGCAGTTTATTTATAAATCATCAAGATATTTTTCTAAGTTTTCAATTTCGATAGACTCAACTCTATCAATTATCATTTCAAGTCCAATATAGCTAAGATATTTTGTTTTATTTTTTTTCAATAATGTGTGGAGATAATTTTTACTCAAGTCTTTCTTGCGATATTTCAACAATTCTTTTCTGGATATTAATTGTGACTTCATCCATTGTTTTATATTGGCATTCTTGTTAAGCAAACTTTTAATCGTTTCAGAAGATTTTCTTTTTCTAGACAGTCGAGCGGTTTTAAATAATCTAATGCTGGAACACTTTTATTAATCCAATCATTGCTATCTTTTTCAAGTAGTCCAAAAATAACTTTCGCTAATTCTTCATTATCATTTAGTGACATTATCAAATTATTTGGCACGTTGAGACCTTGAAAAGTTTCTGAAAAATGTTTCCAATTTTCTTCGGAATAATATTTTTCTAATTCAATCACGCTCTATTTTTAAGATATAGTTCTGTTAAATTGCACACAACGTCCCGCCGGCTTTGTGTCAGGTGGGGATTTTTGTTACTGATGTTTACAAATATACCGAAAAGTCTGAAAGAAAAAAGTTGAAAAATAGGAGAGAAGTGCAAACACTGACCTTTACTGATATATCCTAAAACCCCACTTGCACAAAACCGCTGTTAGCTGCCGTTTAAACTAATTATTTTAATTTAATATCCTCTTCACTAAAACCTGCTTTTAAAATCTCTATGCTATCTGTAACTTCCTGATCGAAAAAGGCATTTATAGAAATGTATTTTTGAGAATATTGTATTCTGTAAAATTTTCCAATATTATTTGAAAACCCTTGCGGGGCACGACCACCATTTGCTCTAATTTTTTTGCCTTTAACATAATAAACGAAATAATTAAGATCACCTTTTCCCCAACCATCATGAGAAACATATTTGCCGATAGTCATTTTACCAAGATTTTCAGTATCGTATTTCATCATATAACCTTTGATGATAAAAAAAATTGTTCCTGCAAAAAGTACTAATAGTATAATTTTAGATATTTTATTTCTGATCATTATCTTTAAGTAATATTATAGACCCATTAATTCTAGGTTCTAATTTTTGATAAATGGCCGCTAACGTCCCGCCAGCTTGCTGCAGGTGGGGGATTGTTTTCCCAAAAGTATCAATTTAAGATTAAGTTTACAAATACAAAACCAACATTATATTTTGCCCTAAAGCCCCACTTGCCGCAAACTGCTGTTGTGCGTTGTTTTTATATTTTTAGTTTAGTTTTTAAAAATTCCCCATTTTTGTCTTCGTTCCACTGATCTTCTCCAATTAAATAATAATTGCCGTTTTCTTTTATTATTCTATTTTCAAAATCTTGATTCTCAAAAACAAATGCTTTAGTTTTTGCGATTTCATTCCAAGTTCCGTTTTTAAATGAAAAAACAGAAATATAATTCCACCAACCTTCATATGATTGCGAGAAAATGATTATTTCATTAGCATTGTCATTATTCAAATCTTCTGTTTTCGAAATAAAAACACCCAAACTTTGGTCAAAACTTATTTCAGGAATATTTTTAGAAAATTTGATATTTATATAGCAGTTTTTTTCACCGCATTCAATTTCGTTAGTTTCAATATTCCGTTTTAAACTTATAAAAGCTGTATCGTTTATTTTGTCATTATCAATATCACCGACAAAGAATTTTTTGCTCTCAATTTCAATTTTTCTCTCGACTGAATTTTGAGTTTTTGCTTTTTTAGGAATGCTTTTTTTGTTTTTAGATTCGCAACCAAAAATCAGTAAAAGCAAAATTAAAAATCTAGTTATCATACTCTCTTTGTTTCTTCGTTTCGTTCGGCCAAAATAACGCACAACGTCCCGCCGGCTTTAAGAAGTTGGGGATTTTTGTTCCCGAACCATTCCATAAGGACTGAAGCCAAATATACAAAAAGACCGTCCCATTATACACCCAAACCCCAATTTCTTAAAACCGCTGTTAGCTGACGGTCTTTGTTTCTCTTTTGCTTATTTGATAAAAAAATTCACAGGTTAACGCGGAAAAGACGCCAATTAGAAAGAAAATAATTAGTGATTTATTGACATTGATACCTAGATTTTGCCAATCAATTTTTCTACACATAAATGTAAGCAAAGCAGAAATGGGCAAAATGATAAGTCCTAAAATTATTTTCAGCCATAACTTAGTTTTTAATATTGAAAGAACTAAAATAAAATTTAAAATAAAATAGCAGATTAGCAAAGTATTATATCCATTTTTTGGGTTAAATGAAGGATAAGCAAATTTTATAAAAACTGGAATTGCTATGTATATAATTATAAGTAGTAAATAATAGTATATTCTTTTCATACTCATTTTTTTGCGTCTTGTTATGCGACTGTTAGCTAACGTCCCGCCGGCTTTAAGAAGTTGGGGATTTTTGTTCCCAGACCATTCCATTAGGACTAAAGCCAAATATACAAAAAGCTCGTTCCATTAAACACCGAAACCCCAATTTCTTAAAACCGCTGTTATGCCTAGTTTTTTATTTTTAGGTATTCGCTAATGTCAACGTAATTGTATTTTAATTCTATTATTGGTGTTAGATTCTTTATTGCGTTTGGGAGATAACATTTTTCAATTATTTCTAGATGATCTGAGAACAAAGCAAATGAATTTAACTCAAATGAATTGTCACAATTACCGTAATGCTCTAATGCCCATTCATAGCTGTCATCATCAAGTCCTGATTCTTTGTCAAGTAGCATTTTTTTCAATTCTATTCTCTGTTCGTCATATTTTTTGTCTTTGTCTGAAATAACAAGATTTTTGAATTTCCCCGTTGTATCGATAATTTCGTTAATTGTTACATATTTACCTGTTGTCACAGAATATGTAAAATAGTCTGTCCAACTTGTGCAATATGCTCCGCAACCTTCAGCACTAACATTTAGTGAAATAAGTCCATTCTTTAAGTAGGTTACTTCAAAGTCAAGATAGATTATTTGGTCGTCAGCCCATTTGATTAATGTCGAGTCAGTTGGTGAGTTAGGAAACTCATTATTTGTAAATCTATTTTTCAAGTCTTTATTTATCAATCTGTCAATTTTCAAATTACCTGTTTTAACTAAAGGAAATTTTAATTTATCATTTTGAAGTTGAGTGAATTTTTCTCCTTTAGGAAGGAATAATGTATCTATACTGATCTTCTGTCCGAATGAGTTCAGTCCAATAGTCAGAAGAAATATTATCGTTAAGATTCGTTTCGTCATTTTAAAATTAGGCATAACGTCCCGCCGGCTTTATGCTGTGGCGGATTTTTTATTACTGACGTTTACAAATATATCGAAAAGTGGAAAGAAAAAACTTCTTTTTAAAGAAGAAATGCAAGCACTGACCAATCCAAAAAAATCCCAAGCCCCGCCATAGCATAAAACCGCTGTTAGCTGAAGTTATTTTCCAACAATGCATATATTAAACTCAATAATAAAATCACATTTAATACCGGCAATATTGGCGGATCTCCACTTGTTCATCTCTTTTAAATTTAATACCCTTTTAATCTCTTTCTTAATGCGTTTGTCTTTAATATTTTGCATTTTATAAGACTTGATATTGTCATTTTTTCCAATAGTTAAAAATAATTTGCTTGTACTTTTAGAAGAATTTTTTGGTAACTTGAAATTATCATTGAATGTTTTGTAGAATTTTTGATATCCTCCTATAAAATTAGCCTGAGTTTCGCCTGCGTGAATAAGGCAATTTAAATTATATTTTTCGCAGCTATCTGCAAATTTTTTAGATTGGGCATATATTTTATTAAGTTCAACAGAATCTTGTTTTGTTAAAATAAATTCGTCATGAGCAAAATCAATTATGCATGAATTTGCGTAGCTTTTTTTTTGATGAATTGAACAAGAAAAAAAGCAAGAAATAATAAATATTCCGATAAGTGAATTTTTTACAAGATTCTTCATGTCTCGTTTTTCTATAATTTCAGCTAACGTCCCGCCGGCTTTGTGGAGGTGGGGATTTTTGTTCCTTTAGTTTGTTTTTATCACAAAGTCAAATATACAAAAAGATCGTCCCATTATACACCAAACCCCACTTTCACAAAACCGCTGTTAACGGCAGGATTTTTATCAGTGAAGTAGTTTTTTTAGAAAACTTATAGTTTCTTCTTTTCCTTGAATTATTGTAACCAATCCACTTAAAAGTGCTATTAGTCCACCAACACCAACAATTATTTTATAAACTATATTTGTTGTTACTTTTGATACTGTTTTATCAGTAAGTAAGCCAAACCAACTCAAAATATAAACAGGTAAACTAGCAACTTCTTCAAAACCTTCTCTGAACCAAATAATAGGATTTTTAAGTTTTTTTTTGACTTCCAATATTTGGTTTTCTATAACACCAATATATCTAATGAGACAATCATCAGTTGAATTTACATCCATTGCATCAATAGTTCCATCTCTAAATTTTGGTAAAGTATTTACAACAATTTCGTAATTTTTAATATGGATTCTTTGGAAAGGCCCTATATATTCGATTCGCCCAAAATAGCCAAGGTTAGTTTGAATTTTCCCCACATTTTTTGTTAACCAAATATACTTTTCGCTATCAAAAGTTCCTTCAGCCCATCTTTTTTGGAAGGTTGAAAAAAACAAATTTGAAAATTCAATAAATTGGTCTCGATATGTTTCCGTAAAATGGTGCTTTTGTTTATAATCATTTAATCGCAAAAGGATTTTAATAAAACCTAATATTATAATTAAAATGAAAACCAGAATGATAAATAATTTCATTTATTATACTTAATTGTTTTTTTAATCTTGCCGTTAACGTCCCGCCGGCTTTAAGAAGTGGCGGATTTTTGTTACTGATGTTTACAAATATACCGAAAAGTTTGAAAGCAGAAACTTCATAATGAAGAAGAAATGCAAGCACTGGCTCCTCCAATTATACACCGGCTCCGCCATTTCTTAAAACCGCTGTTAGCAGTAGTATTTTTACTTCTCTTTTATTAATGAGAAAATAATTATCATAGTCAAAATAATCAAAAATAAAAGCAAAGGATAAACTTGAAATTTGTTTGAATGGTCATTTTTTATAATTCCATTATGATTAACATTCAATTTTATATTTTTTAAATTTTGAACCAAATCATCATACTCTGAAATTTCAAATGATGTAAATATTACTTTTTTACCGTTTTGAAGTTCTAATGTCATTTTTTCGCCATTATATACATTAATTTTCCGGCTATTAGCAGCAGAATTTATTTCATAATCTTCTTCGTTAATGCTTTTAATATTCTCTAATGGGATTTTTAAATTTAAAAATAATAGAGGTCTGTTAATTATTAGATTTTTGTTTGTTAAAGTAAAAGTCTTAACGTTGAAAAGAATATATAAACACAATAAAGAAACTAGCCAAAAACAACCAATAATGATCCAACATATAATTAAGTTTACATTATCCGAAGATTTTGACCATTTTGATAGTAATAGAGGTAATGATAATGCAATCATAAAAACCGCACCAATAAGACCAAACCCTATCGTTAAGAAACTCACTTTACTTTTGAAAATTGTTGTTTCCATTTCGTTTTTCGTAATATTACTGCTAACGTCCCGCCGGCTTTAAGAAGTGGCGGATTTTTGTTACTGATGTTTACAAATATACCGAAAAGTTTGAAAGAAAAAGCCTCACTTCGGAGAAGAAAAATATTCACTGACCATTACCGATAAATCCCTAAAGCCGCCATTTCTTAAAACCGCTGTTAGCTGTAGTGCTTTAATTTAATATTTCATCTAAATTGTGCCATTCGTGGTTACAGCCTTCTTTACACCAAGTATTTCTTCGGAATGTATCTGCAACTTTGAAAACAGAAATTAAAGTAATAAATGCTTTTCTATATTCATTTTCGGGAAGTAAAATAATTTTTTGTAAAGCTTCTTTAAATACTTTAGTTTTTAATAATATGATTGGAGTTACAGTTGGTTTTAAAGGAATCAATTCAACTGCTTTTTCAATAGTTTCTGTATTTGGATGAGATTGTTCTAAACACAATCTTGCTCTAGAAATAGCTTCGCTTTGTTTTTTTAGATTTAGATTGTCAAACCAAACTAAAATCTGTTCAAGACTAATTCTTTCTTGAGCAAAACTGTTAATCATTATTTCATCTAGATATAGCAAATAGTATGTTTTTTACGTTCTTATTCGATCAGTTTTGCCGCATTACAGCTAACGTCCCGCCGGCTTTAAGAAGTTGGGGATTTTTGTTCCCAAACCTTTCCATTAGGACTGAAGTCAAATATACAAAAAGCTCGTTCCGTTAAACACCGAAACCCCAATTTCTTAAAACCGCTGTTAGCTGTAGTTATTTTGGTTTTAATTATTCCTTTTTATCAAATAAAAAAAGGCCATTTTTTCTGAAGTAAATAAAGACCGTAACCTAATCCCAAAAAGATTAATCCAGCATAAATGTCAAAGTATTTGTTTTCTTCTTTAATTATATCTGAGGAAGACAAGTAATTTCCATATTTACTATCAATTGACATACTTAATATAGTTTCGTCTTCATAAAGTTTTTCTTTTTCATTGTTTGGGATTCCTATTTTGATTGAATCTCCAATTACTAAATTTTGCTCAAATCTGGTTTTTTGAAAATAGGGTAAATAATCAGCAGCAATTTGGAACTTACAATCATATCCTTGTACCCAGATGTAAAATTGTCTTGAAATAGCTCTTCCGCCGCCTTTATATTTAAATGAATAATCTTTAATGCGTCCTTCAATAAATGTTATATCATCAATGCTTTTTATATTAGGTCTTTCATATTGATGATATAAAAAAAATATTCCGACAAGGGGAAACAAGGAAAGTACAAATAACCTTGAGATCTTTTGAGTTGTGGTCATTACTAATTTTTGCTTTAGTTTGTTGTATTCTAGATTTCGTTTAGCTAATTACAGCTAACGTCCCGCCGGCTTTGTGCTGGTGGGGATTTTTGTTACTGATGTTTACAAATATACCGAAAAGATTGAAAGAAAAAGTTGAAAAAATAGGAGAGAAGTGCTAACACCGACCTTTACCGATAAATCCTAAAACCCCACTAGCACAAAACCGCTGTTGTGCGACGTTTTTCTTATTCAGTTAGATTAAATTCAATCCATTTTCCGTTTACCAATTTTTCGAATTTTCCAAATTCGGGATTTCCGTTTTCGCGTCCTTTTACTCGAACTGGATTAATCCAATCATGTTGGCAATTTAATTCAGGGTTTGCTATTTCTTTCCAGTCAGTTATATTAATTCCGTATTCAGTTTTGCATGATTCTAGAGCATCGTTTTCTGATTCAAACCATTCGTCAAATTCTGAACTACAATCCTCTAATTTTTTATATCCAAAAAGATATGTTTCGTTTTCGTTATTGTATATCATAAGTCTTACGATTCCATTTTTTGGCTTAGCTAGATTTACAATTTTTCTCATTAAACGTCTTGTTTGTTCAAAATGTTGCACAACGTCCCGCCAGCTTGCTGCAGGTGGGGATTGTTATCCCAAAAGTATCAATTTAAGATTAAGTTTACAAACACAAAACCAACAATAAATTTTGCCTTAAAGCCCCACTTGCTGCAAACTGCTGTTAGCGGATGCCTTTATTCAAGCTGTAAATTTTTCTAATTGTGAAATAAACCATCAGTAAATATATAATAATTATCAGATAATATTTTTTTACAATATTTTGGATTATATCTAAATTAAAATTTGGTTTTTCACTTACGCAAATCATATTTACAGTATTTCCACACACGAAAGTTTTTGTTTCTTTTTTTGGAAGTTTTGGATTGGTAAACCAAATATCATTTTTATATGGGACATAAAACTGTGCGTTCTCGTCTTGTAGAATTTCTACAACTTTTACATATGACCAATATTTTGATTTTTCGTCAAAATGAAATTGTATTCCATTTATTGAATCTTTAGTACTTATTAATCTTTGTATTTCTTTTTTAGAATTAATTAGTTTTATCTTGTCAGAATCATAATCTCCCGTTAAAGTGACTTTTGTAAATTTTTTAGAATTTAAGAAAGTAGTTATTTCATTATAGAAAATTTTGCCATCCCAAGTAGCTAAAGTTATTGAACCATATTGGGTAAATGCGTCTCTACTTTTTAAAAAAAGGATACACATAATTGGCAGTAAAATTATGCTAATCAATCCAGGCGAATAAAAAATTTTTCTGCTATGTTTTCGCATCGTTTTTCAAAGGTTTTCGCTAACGTCCCGCCGGCTTTGTGGCAGGTGGGGATTTTCATTACTGATGTTTACAAATATACCGAAAAGTCTGAAAGAAAAAAGTTGAAAAATAGGAGAGAAGTGCAAACACTGACCATTACCGATAAACACCCAAAACCCCACTTGCACAAAACCGCTGTTAGCAGATGGTTTTATTATTTCGCTTATCTAAGATATTTAACACTTTCTCCGTTATAATATCCAATTCCATTATTTCTTGTTAAAAAAAGAATTTCTTTTTCGCTGATAAATTCAAATTTAGTTACGTTCAAATGAATACAATAATTGCTTTCATATTGATGTTTACAACTTAATTTTGGTCTAAAAAATAATTTTTTTGAAAATGTGCAGTCCGAATTATTTAAAACGTAAAAACCTTTTGAACTAAAGAAGTATAGTTTATTATCATATTTATTATATGTAATTGGGCCCAATTGATTGATTTCATTTTCTGTCAAAATGTTTTCTCTCGATGCTCTATCTTTGTTTTTAAAGCCCATAAAATTTTGCGCAAAAGCATACTTATATTTTTCATCTTCAAGGATGTCTTGGTCAAAGCAAGATTTATAATAATCAGTCTCTTTTTTTGAAATTTTTACAATTGTTCCGTCAATATAATAATAAAAGCCCTTTTCTGTAGCATATAGCATGGTATGTCCACCACCACTTGAAGTTATGAATAAATCATTATCATTATTATATGCAACACCTTTAGTTACACTTGAAATACTTAAATTGTATGGATATTTGTAAATAGTATCGGTTTCTGTAATTTTAATTTTATCAGGATAGGTTTCTTTTAATTTTGTAAAATATTCATTTTCGTCCTTATATTTTACTTCTTCACCAAATCCGCCATTATCAATCATTAACCAATGTTCGTAAATAAACTCTTTTTTATTCAAATCAAAAAAGCAGACATTTCCTCCAAATTCGCCTTCGTCAAAAGCAAACCATAGAAAATCTTTTTTGTCTAAATAAATGTAATCAGGTTCTATTAATTGGGTTCCTGTGTATTTTGCTCTAACCTTTCCATAAAAGTTAGTTTCCTTTTTAGGTATATAATTCTTTTTATTGTAGTAAATAGATTTGCTGCAGTAAACTACATATTCATTCTTTGAATCTATTAATATTGAAAAAATTTCTGCGTCTACTTTATCAATTTGATTGATCGTGCCATTTTTTTTGTAAATAAATATTTTACCTTCTTTACTTCCTAAAATTAATTCGTCGTTAGATTTTTTTGCAATTGTCGTTATATTACTTTTTATGATTTTGAAATTATCATTTTTAAAATCAATTTTGACAAAATCATTAGTATTGGTTATGGCATAAATTGTGTTTTTGACTGATACAAAATCTTTATAGTCATTACTTGCTAAATTTATTTGAATTGAAAGAGGATTATCTTCTGAAAGTTTGTTTTGTGCCGTTCCCAAAAAACTAAGCAAACAAAAAAGATATTTTACGTAGAATTTCATTTAAGATATTTTATTTTTCGGTTCGTTCTGTCAAACTATCTGCTAACGTCCCGCCAGCTTGCTGCAGGTGGGGGATTGTTTTCCCAAAAGTATCAATTTAAGATTAAGTTTACAAACACAAAACCAACAATAAATTTAGCCCTAAAGCCCCACTTGCTGCAAACTGCTGTTATGCGACGTTGCTTATTTTCGTTTTAGATTTAGAAATTAGGGAAAATAGATGGAAAAAAACAAAAAGATGGATAAAATTAATCCCAATTACCCAATCATTAATCTCAGAACCTTTTGAACAGATTAAAAAAACATTGAAAATTTTGAAACTCAGCGTAGATTTTAAATCTCCTTCACTGTATAGAAAAAATGATAAATCAGGGCCTAATAGAAATTTGAAGCTAAAACCAAATAGCATTAATGAGAAAGCTTGAATGAGATTTGTAGCGCACAAATAATGGTATGCATATTTTTTGGTAATGTGAAAAACACAATAAATTGAAACAATAGAATTAATAATAAAAAAAATATATTTAAGAAAAATATTTCCCGAAATCATATCTGCAATTGCAAGAGCAATTATGGCCGCATTTACCAAAAGGATATAAGATAAAGTAAATTTATTCATCATGAAGGTTTAGTTTTTTGCGATGTCGCATAACGTCCCGCCGGCTTTATGCAGTGGCGGTTTTCCACTCACGGAACTTCACAAATATACCGAAAAATTTCACAAAACATTCCAAAAAATCCCAAGCCCCGCCATTGCTTAAAACCGCTGTTAACGGCTGGCTGTTTAGCAAGGTGACCAATATTCAAATGTTATTAGTTTTCCATTTTTTATTTCAAATCTTATTCCATTATCATATTCAGAATGTTGAATAATAAACGCACCGTTTGATTCGCTTCCTATAAGTTCAATAATTTGTTTACCAAATATTTCTACTAATTCATTCAATGTTGTTTCACAAGTTAATTTGTGTTTTTGGTAATGTAGAATTAAAGATTTGTCATTTTCAAAATCAACTTTATCTATAACATACTTTTCATTTTGATTTCCAGTAAATTTTACACTTCCGTAATCTAAACTATAATATGTTGCACCTTGTTCTTCACTAGAAAAATCACCGCATTCATAATTAGAAATGTATTCCTTTTTGGGGTTTCCAAGCTGTTCGATTATTTGATTTTTTGAAGAATATAAACTCAAACCTTTGAATTTTATTTCATCAAAATCCAAATTTTGTGCAAAACTTATTTTCGTAAAAAAAAGGATTATCAAAATGATTGCGTTTCTTTCCATATCGTTTTTTTCAGCTTGCCGTTAACGTCCCGCCGGCTTTGAGAAGTTGGGGATTTTTGTTCCCAAACCATTCCATTAGGACTGAAGTCAAATGTACAAAAAGATCGTTCCATTAAACACTAAAGCCCCAATTTCTTAAAACCGCTGTTAGCAGCTGGTCATGTTTTCTGTCGATGTTTTTCTATTGTAATATATATCAGTCATGATAAAACATCCAAATATGACATTCAACATTATAAGTATGTTACCTAGTTCTAGAGTTGTTATAAATTCAATAATTGACCGCTTTCTAATTACTAAATAAATTAAATAAACAATTGGTAGAAACAAATTTGCTATTGCAGAAAAAATATAGAAAAAATTGTCTTTAAACCTTTCAGTTTGATTTCTAAATGTCGTAAATCTCAGAAGAATATTTAGCATTGCCAATCCACTAGCAAATGCGACTGCATTAAAATAATCAAAAAACAATGCTAGCTTAATAAATCCGTCAGTTTCTGTAAAGTAGTCAAAGAATACATAAACACACCAAACGATTATAATTAGAAATGTAAGCGATAGATTTTTATAATATTGTTTTGTCATAGTTTGGTTTTGACTTGCTGCTAACGTCCCGCCGGCTTTCTGTCAGCGGCGGTTTTTTTATTACTGACGTTTACAAATATACCGAAAAGTAGTTAGGAAAAGACTTCTTTTTAAAGAAGCAATGCAAACACTAACCATCCCAAAAAATCCCTAAACCCGCCATTGCAGAAAACCGCTGTTATGCGAAGTTTTTTTTAATCATTAATGTTAATTGAAATATTACGAAAGATATAAATACACTCGAAAATGACAATACATCTATATCATTTTTGAATAGATTAAAATCATTGTTCACAAACATTGTTAAAACAAATACTATCATAAATAGCCATAGACTTAACGATAAAGTTATTGTAATAAGATTTCTTATAACAGATATAAGTACTAATGATATTATAATCGCTATTGCTGAATTTATTAGTAAATAAAGAGGAGCCATAACCACCATTTGACCACCACCTACTTTAATTTTTAAGATAATGGCGAATATTACGGCAGTTATGAAACTAAATATGAGATAAGCAAATAAATTCTTAATTATAGGATTCATTTTTTAGATTTCGTTTACCCAAAATTTCGAATAACGTCCCGCCGGCTTTGTGGAGGTGGGGATTTTTGTTCCTAAACCATTCCATTAGGACTGAAGTCAAATATATAAAATTGTCTTTAAATTTTGCCACAAACCCCACTTTCACAAAACCGCTGTTGTACACAGTTTTTATTTGGAATTTGCAATTTTAATTTTTTCTTTCCGCAAGCTTTTTAGCTTTATTATGTATAATCCATATTGCTAATGGAGGAATTGATAAAATAATAAAATTACCTACAATATCGCTAAAATATATTTTACGGTTTAATTCAATAGTGGTGATTAGCTTACTAACAAAATAACCAGTATATACAAAAGATACAACACCTACAAACTGCATAAAACCAAAGCATAAAATTATATCAGTATTAGGTAATCCACTTTTTAAAAAAACAAAACTGAATATATATGCAACAAACAAAACAAAATTAAAAACCACAAGAACGTTTATTGCTAAACATATTTTGAAATTATTTAATTTTAATTCAACAAACTTATTTGAATTCGTAAAGAAAAAGTTTACAATACTGTATAGCCAATAAAGATAAGGCAAGTACAACAATCCAAAAAGCAAAAATGACAAATAGTAAATTATTTCACTGCCGTTGTGAATTACTTGAATTATGTTTATTAAAAATAATTGAATTATTATTGGAATTATCAATATCAAAAAGATAACTTTTTTTGCGTTTTGTTTTAAAAAATAATTGGAATTCATGGTATTAAATAAATTTCTTCATGATATGAAAAATGATGTTATTGATTTGTTTCGTCATTTTTTTGCAAAATTGTGTACAACGTCCCGCCGGCTTTATGAAGTGGCGGAATTTTTATTACTGATGTTTACAAATATACCGAAAAGACTGAATGAAAAAACCTCTTTCGGAGAAAGAAAAACAAACACTGACCATTACCGATAAATCCCTAAACCCGCCATTTCATAAAACCGCTGTTAACTGTAGTGCTGATTTGGAATTAGTAGATAGCAAGTAATGTGAAATTATTCACTATCCTAGAAGATTATTGGTATCTATTATAAATCCAACCATTGATAAAAATAAAGCCCCATGAAAAAATTATAAAAAGTATAATTTTACGATTTCCAACTTTTCTATCTTTTTTATCTTCAATACACCATTTTTCAGCAAACTCTTCAAACCTTCCCTTGTAAAGCTTACTATTATAATAATCTAAAGCAAAAAAAAGCAATACAAAAGTTATGACTACAGGATTACTTGGTTTACCTCTTAATTCTAATGGTCCTGCTATAAACAAGAAAATCATGTTTAGGAAAAGAGTAAATTGAGTCGTTGTTAGAACATGTATTGCATATTGATGATTTAAATTATCTAGTTTAGCAAATTTATAGTAAAAATATTCAAAAAAAGTTTTCATAAATACTTCTTCGTTGTTATTAATCTTTATGGGCCAAAGATAGCTAGTTAAGGATTAAATATCTTCATGTTTATTATTGCAAATTGCACTATATATCCTTTCATTAAGAATTTTTTCGTGGGAAAAACACAATTAAGAAATGTGTATTAATTTGATTGAAAAAATGAAAATATTCATGGTTATAGATTCAGTTTTTTCGCATTACAGTTAACGTCCCGCCGGCTTTAAGAAGTTGGGGATTTTGTTCTCAAACCATTCCATTAGAACTGTAGCCAAATATATGAAATTACCTTTAAATTTTGCCTATAGCCCCAATTTCTTAAAACCGCTGTTATGAGTAGTGCTTTATGAATTTTTCCGACTTTTCCATAAAATTATTATTGCTATTATAGTAAAAGTGGAACCGCCAATAAAATTTTCAACGGTAAAATCTCTTGAAAAAAGACCGCCAAATGAATTGAACAAATCATTTATGAAACCTTTTCTAAAAACTCCACATGCAAAAGGTATCATTATTAGAATAAAAGTTAAAAGTGAATTATAAATAGAAGTCTTATTTCTCCAATTTATTAGAGCGATTAAGATGATTCCGATAATCAATCCATAAAATCCGAAAACGAATCCACTAACCATAAAATCTCCCATTGTTTCATAAGGAGATTCAAATTTTTTCCAACAATCAGAATTTTGATCTTTAAGATATGCTAAAACACATTCATATTTTTCAGATTGTGAAAACATATAAAGTCTTTCAATCCCTTCAATAAGAAAGATAATCCCTAGTGATTGAATCAGTGCTAATTTTAAATCAATGTTTTTCATTCACTCTTTTTTCGCCGCGTTTGGGCGCATTACTCATAACGTCCCGGGGCTTTATGCAGGTGGGGACTTTTGCTCCCGAACCATTCCATTAAGACTGAAGCCAAATATACAAAAAGATGTTTCAGTTTTGCCTTAAAACCCCACTTGCATAAAACCCTTGTTGGCGGTAGTTTTTTTTCGGTTTAACCCTAAGAATTTTACTCTTTTGTAAAAATCTTTTTCTTGTGATTTAAACCCCAATCTTTTAATGCATAAATAATTGGCGTTAATGTGTCGGCATAAGTTTCTAATTTGTAAGATATTTTTATGGGATAATCGTCAATGATTATTCTCTTGATAAGTTGGTGTTGTTCCAAATCTTTAAGTTCTTTAGCCAATACTTTTGGTGTTAAGCCAGCAATGCTTTCTTGAATATCTGTAAATCTTTCGTTGCCAACTCCAACAGAAATAATGATTGGTAATTTCCATTTTCCATTAATTACGTCAAGTGTGTCTCTAACAGGTTTTACCGTGTCTAAACAATCACAATAAGCTTTTTTCTTTGCCATACTAAATTAAATTTCACTTTCTTTTGGGAAAGCACTATACAAAGGAAAGTAATTTTGAATAAATTTGCACTATAATTAGTAAAAAATAATCAAAATGAAAATAGGAATAATTGGCACTGGTGCTATTGGTGGCACAATTGCAAAAAAAATGATTGCGGCAGGTCATCAAGTTAAAGTTTCAAATAGAGATGTATTTGAAGAATTAGAGAAAAAAGCAAACGAAATCGGTGCTTTGCCCGCTTCGTTAATGGATGTTGTAAAAAATGTAGATGTTGTTATATTATCTGTTCCAACTATTGCAATTCCTGATTTGCCAAAAAATTTGTTTGAAGAAAGCCCACAAAATTTAATTATAGTCGATACCGCAAATTATTACCCTTTTCGAGATGGCGAAATTGAAGAACTAAAAGCTGGTAAAGTTGAAAGTGAATGGGTTTCCGAGCAAATTGGTCGTCCTGTTATAAAAGCATTTAATAATCTTTTAGCTCAAAGTCTTGTTAGCGGAAATGAAAATATTGCTATGGCTATTTCAGGAAATGATGAAAACGCAAAAAAAATAGTATCTGGCTTGGTCAAGGATGCAGGTTTTGATTTTGTCGATGCAGGGCTTTTGTCGCAATCTTGGAAACACCAACCTGGAACACCTGCTTATTGTACAGAATTAAATTCGTCTGACCTAAAAGAGGCACTCGAAAATGCTGACAAAAAAACTGCTCCACAAATTCGTGATTTGGCAATTTTAGATTTAATGAAATTTACCACGCAACCGACACACGAGGAAGTTGTAGCGTTCAATCGTAATTTATTTGCTAAAAATCCGAAGTCGATTTAATGATTTTTGATTATAAACGATAATTATATAAATGTCCAAAAGCGGAAGTTCTTAACTGTCCACTTTTTTTATTCTCAGATTTTGATGTCGGCTTGTTTGCGGTCGGTTCTGTAAAATTACCGCCAACGTCCCGCCGGCTTTATGCTGTGGCAGATTTTTTATTACTAATGTTTACAAATATACCGAAAAGTGGAAAGAAAAAACTTCTTTTTAAGAAGAAATGCAAGTACTGACCAATCCAAAAAATCCCAAGCCCTGCCATAGCATAAAACCGCTGTTACCTGCCGTTTTTTATTTCATCAAGTATTTTACTTATTTCGTCAAAGGTCAAGGTTTTGGATGTTTCTAGTGCGTCTACCGCTTGATTAATTGAAACATAAATTGTCGATTCGTCAAAAACAGTCTTCTCTTTACCTAATAAATAGTCTATTAGATTATAAACTGCATAAAATGTTTTTTGAACTTCGTTTGGTAATTCCCAATCGGTGTCTTGAAGTGCAACAATCGGGTCATCAAATTGTCTGCGTATTTCTGTGAGTTCGCTTTTCACACCAATGAATTTTTCAATCTTATTTGAGTTGAGATATTTTTCAACTGCATCAATAGTGTCTTTCAATATTTTCTTCTCCACAGTATGTGTCAAACCAATCACAGTGTCACGATATGTGAGTGAATTTTTGTCTGCATAATTTTCCCAAATTGGAAGAGCCAATTTTGTCAGTCGAATAGCAATTTTAAATTGTCCATCTTTGGGTAAGCTGTCCATATATTTTTGTAGTGTCATTTGTCTTTGTCTTGTCCTGAAATAGGTTGACCATTTTGGTTATTAATTCAGGTTGTAAAATTTGTATTTATGCATTTGATTTTTGTGTGCAAACTCAGGTGTTTTCATATCTAAGCTGTAGTGCCTTCTTTCATTATTGTATGTGTTTACCGCCTGTTTAATCATTTTCTGAGCCAAGACTAAATTAGGTAATGTTTTTAATAAACCAAACTCATATTTCAAAATTCCGTTAATCCTCTCCGCTACTGCGTTTTCATAAGGGTCGTATTGCTGGGTTGTACTGAGTAACATGCCGTTGTTTTGCGCGAATTCGGAGAACTCGGGACAGCAATACTGTATTCCCCTGTCGCTGTGATGAATGATGTTTTGATGTTTATGCATTCTGTTTTTTAAAGCCATTTGAAGAGCATCTTTCACTAATGTAGCTTTCATATTCGTATCGAGTTTGAACCCCATTATTTTCTTGGAATAGATGTCTGTTACCAAAGCCAAATAAGCGTGTTTTTCTTGTGTTTTAAGGTAGGTTATATCGCTGACCCAGATCTGTTCCGCGTGAGTAGGAGTGATGTTCTTAATTCGGTTTGGCGATTTATAGAAAAAATGTTTGGAATCGGTTGTGATATGGAATTGCTTAGTTTTCTTAACCAATAACTGATGTGTTTTCAAGAACCTAAAAAAGTTATCTCTTCCCATTTTTATATCCCTCTTTTCCAAATCATCTTTAATGTCCAGGTACAGTTTTCTTCCACCGTACCGGGTTTGTTTTTTCCTGATAGGCGCAATGAGTTCTTTAATTACAATAACTTGTTCTTCTCGCTGTTTATCAGCTTTGATTCGTTTATAATAAGCTTGTTTGGATATTCCGAAACATTGATAAAGCCATTTTACTTTAAAAGGTTTCTTTTCTTTTTCTCTATCTCTTTTACTAATGTTTCGGGCAACGACTTTTTTGCGATATCCAGTCCTGTGGTTACTTCAAAATCAGCAATGATGTCTTGTTGGAAGTCTTTAATAAATTCCAGTTCTTCTATACGTTCTCTTAGTTTTTTAATCTCGTCGTTCTTGCTCATTGCTTTGGATTTGGATGTAAAGTTAGATAATTTCTTTCTCCAATAGTCAATGGAACTTCGAGAAATGCCATACTTTTTGGCAGCATAGTTTACAGAGATTTGTCCATTATTAATTTCGTCAATGATGGAAAGTTTGAGATCAAAACTGATTTTCTGATACTCATTTTTTCGGCAGGGTTGTTTTCTTGTTGTTTCCATAGGATACTAAAAGTGTTTAATTTTTAGTCAACCTATTTTAGGACGACGCACTTTTTAAAATGGCTGGTAACGTCCCGCCGGCTTGCTGCAGGTGGGGATTTTTTGTGCCTTTAGTTTGTTTATTACTAAAGCCAAATATACAAAAGATGTTTGGTTTTTCCCTAAAACCCCACTTGCTGCAAACCGCTGTTGTGCGAAGGTTTTAATCATTTATTAAACCCCCATCCAAGTCGGTTTAGAACAAAGCTTAAAGTGAAAAGAATGGCTATTAGCATTAATGTAATATAAAAAAATGAAAATAAAATTTTATGGTTATTATTCATGTTTTTGAACCATTCTTTATGAATTAAAATTCTAGTAAAGGAATATGTGCCTAAGATTGACATAAATAATAAAAGTAGAGTAGGAGTAATAATATTCTTCATCGCCCAAGAATATGTTTCAGAAACAATTATCATAATTAAACACTGACAGGAAAGAATTATGATACTAAAAGCGTGTGTAATCAATGTATGTCTGTGTTTTTTTTCATATAAAGTAGGTAAAGAGCTTATAAATGATAATAGCAAAAAAAATAGACTCAAAATATTTGGTAATTCATTTTTTATAGGTAACGATGAGGAATATATAGCTAGTGCATTAAATATGCCTATTGTAGTAAGAATGTTTACATTTCTATTGATATAGTCTCGTAGGGAGTTTTTATTTGTATCCAAATTATTTATGTTAGTTTTGTTAACTTTCGCACAACGTCCCGCCGGCTTTAAGAAGTTGGGGATTTTTGTTCCCAAACCATTCCATTAGGACTAAAGCCAAATATACAAAAAGACCGTTCCATTATACACCCAAACCCTAATTTCTTAAAACCGCTGTTACCTGCTGTGTTTATTACCAGTTGAATTCTTTTTTTATTTTGTTGAAAGTTTCGATGCTTTTTAATGGAATTTCATTTTCATTTTTTCGAAGTTGTATGGGAATATCTTTAATGGTATAAGAGTTAAATTCTTGATAGCCATTATTTAAATAACTGTAAAAATCGTAATTCTGAAAAATGGTGTTATCAAGATCAAATTTTAAATATGATTTCTTTATAAGCGGAAATAGATATTCCCATGTTTTATCCATTGTTATTTTCTGTTGAAAGTTGTGAATTAACAAGCTTTGAAATCCGTTTTGAATTACAGCAAATCGTTTGCTATTTGGATAATAATCGATTTTTTGCGCTATTGAATTTAGTTCAGAAATATTTTCGAGGTTAAAACTGTTTAGTTCCTTTTGTATTATTTCCTTTTGTTCGCTACTCATCGAAGACGAAAAATAAATTTTTGAAGCAAATTTGTTTATGATTTGATCTTTAATCTGTAATTGATTTAGTTTATGTAAATCAATTAGTTTTTCAAAATTGTTTTCTAACCATATTCCATGATTTTTGATATACATTTTTTTGAACCATGATGACATATTGCCTTCAGTGATGGCATAATAATAAAGCTCTTTGTTTGAAGTGTATCTTATGTCGTAACCAAATTTCTCAACTAAGATTGATAATTGGGCTTTAAAATACAAAGTGTCTTTGTGATGGAAACTTGCATTTAACAACCGAGTTTGTAAATCGGTTTCATATCCATATTTTTTGGCTAACTCATTTAAGTCTTTTTTTACCAAGTCATATTTAGTTTTATTGTAAAAACTTTCGCTATTTAAAAACGGAAGTATTTTTTCCTTAATTTCTTTATCTCTTTCATTTTGAGAATAAGTTTTAACTGAAAATGAAAAAAAAATTATTAAAAGCAATAAAAAATTTGGCATATTTTCATGTGTTCATTTGGTGAAACATTGCTGGTAACGTCCCGCCGGCTTTCTGTCAGTGGCGGTTTTTTATTACTGACGTTTACAAATATACCGAAAAGTAGTAAAGAAAAAACTTCCTTTTAAAGAAGAAATGCAATCACTAACCATCCCAAAAAATCCCTAAACCCGCCATTGCAGAAAACCGCTGTTAGCAGTAGGATTTATTTTTTCTCATTTAATTCATTTGAAAATTTACTTAGCATGAGGAATAAAACGGGAAACATTTTTTCTAATTCAATGTAATATTCAAAAGATGAATTCAATTTATCATTTATAGGTAAATATTTAAACTCATAGTTTTTCAAAATCTTAAATTTATCATCTGGATTTGGTAACAAACTAAATGGCATTGCAGTACACATGATTGCGTACGATAATGTCAAATGTGAACTTTTTGATACTTTTCCAACACCTAAAAAATCACTATTAAAATCGTTTTCAAAATCTATATTATCTACAAGATTACTGGGATGTGATGTAGAGCTTAAAATTGTTTTCATATGTGAGATTTGATCATCTAAATCTCCTAACCATGTTAGTTTTCTTTTAGAAACTTCATCTTTTATGAATTTTTCTGTTTTACTACTTTTAATATATTTATGCCAAAATTCATTAGACTCTTTAAATCCTAGACTATTATTATAATCTTCTAAGAAATCTATATCAAGTTTGCAACGTGTCCATACTAGGGAAGTTTCGTAGAGTAGTCGTAAAATAGTTCTTGCATCTGTATCTAAACCATAGCTACACAACAATCTAATAGATGATAAGTGCTTAATTTGTCTTATAGTGATTTTGTAATATGTGCTAGAATGTTTGTTGTTTTCTTTTGAACCAATTAAATAAAATTGAGAAATTATTCTCAAAAGCACAATATATTCGTCCACATAAGCAAACAAAGAAGCGTATTTTGAATTTTTGATTTCAATATTGAATTCTTTATAAATATTCTCTCCTAAAGTTTTTTCATTAAAATCAAATCCACTTTTTTTATATAAAAGGTTGATTGTATTAATAGCATGCTGGTATGATAGAAAACTATTTGACATTGAAAAAAATAAGTTTTTGAATTTCGCGCTCTTTGGGCAATCTTACTGCTAACGTCCCGCCGGCTTTGTGGAGTTGGGGATTTTTATTTCCAAACCATTCCATTAGGACTGAAGTCAAATATATAAAATTACCTTTAAATTTTACCTAAAACCCCAATTTCACAAAACCGCTGTTAGCAACAGTTTTTTTGAATTATTAATTGCAAGGTACCTTTTTCCCAGCGTTATAACAACCAAATTTGTCCTTACCGATATAAGTGTAATCGTCAACTTTAAATGTTTTTGGATCAGCCCCTTGAACAACATTTTCGTAGTAGTATACATTATTGATGTCTTTTGAGTAATTGTTTTGAAGTGTTTGGAATGTTTTTCTATCAACATTAGGCATTGGTTTTCCTTGATAGTAACAAGTTGATTTGTCCTTTTCCCATTTCCAATCAATTATTTCAAAAGTTTTTGGGTCAGCATTTTTGACAACGCTGTCATTTTTATATACATGCAGCTTATCTTTTGTGAAGCCAAAATTTAAAAGTTCAAATGAATTTGGATCTTTAATGTTTAATTTTTTGCTTCCATCGAATCTATATTTTTTGTCTTGTCCGTACGCATAATCAATCGTTTTGAAAGTATTTGGGTCGGCATTTACTACAACACTATCTTGAAAATAGACTTTAACTTTATCTTTAGCATATCCATTTCCTATTATCTCAAATGACATGTAATCAGCTAATGGATGTTTTTTTCCAGATAAATAGTAAAAATTCTTGTCTTTTGCCCAATCTCCAAATGAAGATTCTTTATTTAAAATTTGGAATGTTTTTAAATCTGAAACTTTTAAAGCAATTGTATCATAGTAATAATCTTTCTTATCTTTAGAATATGGTCCTTTGTCTATTATTTCAAATGTTTTACTTTCAGCACCATTAATTTTCGCACCACCATAATAAGCAAATCTATTGTCTTTACCATAATAATCTAAAAGAGAAACAAAAGTTTTAGGGTTGGCGTCTTTTAATTTTCCAGCTTCATAGTAAACATTGTTTTTGTCAATTGCATAATCTGAATGTTCAAGTTCTTTAAAAGTTTCAGCATCTGCTCCTTGAATTAAGGTTTTGTTTTTTCCAGTTCCTTCATTCCAAGATACATAATAAACTTTATTGCCATCAATTTCATGACTATTGCAACTAATTAGAAATGTCATAAAGAATATTATTGAGATAAAATGGAGTTTCTTTAAATTCTTGTTCATCCTGAATATCTATTGCAGTTTTTCAAAATTGTTGCTAACGTCCCGCCGGCTTTGAGAAGGTGGGGACTTTTGTTCCTTCAGTTTGTTTTATCACTAAGCCAAATATACAAAAAAGAGTTTCAGTTTTGCCCTAAAACCCCACTTGCTCAAAACCGCTGTTAGCTGCTGTATTTATTACTCAAATTTTATAAAACTAAAAAATGCCTTAATATATTTTTCCGAACCAAAAATTAATTTTTCAGCATTTTCAACAGTTAGAAAATTAATGGTCTGAGCAAAATTGCAATCAACGCTCATTCTTTCAATTTTATTATAAAAGACTTTGCCTTCAATTGAAATTCCATTTCTGTCTGTAGCATTAGTCATTATGAGGCAATGTTTGGTATCTATTGGAATTATGAATTTGTTTTGTTCGTTAAATTGTTCCCTGAATTCCATATTTTTTAAATGTCCTTCTGAATTGACAATTAGGAAAGGATTATCACTTGTTAAAAACTCTGAGTTATCTGATAATTTCGCAACCTTGAATATTTTGTAATCGTGTTTCTTTATAAACTCAAGTAAAGTTTTTCCGATATGTCCTGCTTTGTATTCTTCTTTAATAATATCCATTTCGTGTGCGAGTTCTTTTGGAATATTTTTGAAAAATATATCAAATTGTTTTGGAGTTCTACAATGTAAGGAAAGGAAAAACATCAATAAACGGGTTCTTTCCTCCATAGTGATTATTATTTCTGAATCGTTACTGATTAATTTTTTATATAAATTATCGTAATAATTTTCAACTTCAAAATCATAAAAAATAGTTTCAACCATCATTGGTTCAATACTTTTTTTTATTGTATAAAAATTATCATTTACAGTAGCGCTTTTTAGAGAAATTGGTTTTTGTAAATCAAGATTTTCTTTTCCGAATTTATTTTTTTCTTTTAGCTTTCTAAATATAAATTTTCCATCATCTGAAAAGTTTTTCAAATAACATCTCGGAGTTGTATGATGGTCATTTTTATGTTGAAATTTTGCCATGAAGTTTTTAAAATATAGCAGCTAACGTCCCGCCGGCTTTAAGAAGTTGGGGATTTTTGTTCCCAAACCATTCCATTAGGACTGAAGTCAAATGTACAAAAAGATCGTTCCATTAAACACTCAAACCCCAATTTCTTAAAACCGCTGTTATGCACCGCTTTTCTGTCTGTCATTGAGAAACAAATTTTACTGAACTTAATTGCCCGTTTTCAAATGTGTAGATGTGTGTTACATCTGTCACGCACGACTCAAACTCCACAACGTTATATTTCTTGTTTAATTCTGTCGGAAAGTAGTCAAAGAATGTTTTGTAAAAGTCCTCCACGCTCATTCCAACTTTTATATTATCCGAAAAAACTACTTTGCTATCTACTATTTGTCCACCTCGAATGTATCCGTGAATCGATGCTTCGAGGTCATTGTCCAAAAATATATTGAGTTTATTGTTCGCAAGTTTTAAGTCCAATGATTCGCTCCATTGAAAAAATGGGGGAGTTATGTTTGTATTTGTAAAAGTGTCTCGTTGAAAATTTGTAATTGTAAAATCTTTAAGCAAGCTTGTTGTCAGTGAAGATTTGTCTGTCAACTTACCAAAAGGGAAATAAACATAGTCCGAACAAGTCACCAAGTGAAGAGTGTCGCCCGATGACTTTCCTAATGAATTGAAGTCAAATGATTTTTTTGGTTTCACCCAGTAATTATAAACTTTGAAAGATTTTGTTGTATCTACAGAGTTGTCTATTTCGGATTTGTTGTCTGAACGATTAGAACAAGCTGTCATAACAAGAAATATTGTCAATATGAATAGAAGTCGTGTCAAATTTGATGTTATTTTAAAGTGGTGCATAACGTCCCGCCGGCTTTGTGGAGTTGGGGATTTTTGTTCCCAAACCATTCCATTAGAATTGAAGTCAAATATATAAAATTGCCTTTAAATTTTGCCTAAAACCCCAATTTCACAAAACCGCTGTTAGCCGTTCGGTTTTTTCTATTTCTCAATAATTCTTAAAAACTATTGGAATAAGTTTTTATTAACATTTTAAACGAATTTAAGCGATTCTTTTTCTACCACCTAGTAGATATAATAATCCAGCAAGATAGTGGATGACTATAAAACCAATTGTCCACATGATTTTTTCAGATTGATTTATCTTTTTCGATACATTGACTTCGTATATTCCAATTATTATATAACCCAAAGTGGAAAGGATGCCAATAATGAATAAAATTTGAGAACCATTTATATTGCTAATTTTCATCATTGTTCCAATAATAATAGCGAAGAATGCTAGCAAGTATATTTTTTTGAATAAGTTGTTTTTCATATAGTTTTACTAAAGTAAAATACTTAAGAGGTTAGTGTTCATTTCGTTTGGCCAAACTGACGGCTAACGTCCCGCCGGCTTTATGAAGTGGCGGAATTTTATTACTGATGTTTACAAATATACCGAAAGTTAGAAAGAAAAAGGCTGAATGAAAAGAAGAAATAAAAGCACCAAGCCATTCCAAAAAATCACCAAACCCCGCCATTTCATAAAACCGCTGTTAACGGCTGGCTGTTTAGCAAGGAGACCAATATTCCAATCTTATTAGCTTTCCTTTTTTTATTTCAATTCTTATCCCATTATCATATTCAGGATGTTGAATAATAAATGTACCATTTGATTTGTCTTCTAATTGTTGAATAATCTCTTTACCAAATATGTTTAGCAATTCATTTAATGTTGTTTCACTAGTTAGTTTGTGTTTTTGATAATATAGAATTAAAGATTTGTCATTTTTAAAATCTATTATTTCAATAACATATTTTACATTTTCATTACCAGTAAACCTTATACTTCCGTAATCTAAACTATAATATATTTCGCCTTGTTCTTCAGTAGAAAAATCACCACATTCATAGTTGACAATGTATTCTTTTTTTGGGATTCCAAGTTTTTCTATTATTTGGTTTTTAGAAGAATAGAACCCCAAATCATTAAATTTTATTTTGTCAAAATCTAATTTTTGCGCAAAACTTATTTCCGTCAAAAAGAGAAATATTAGAAAGATTTGGTTTCTTTTCATATCGTTTTTTCCAGCTTGCCGTTAACGTCCCGCCGGCTTTGAGCTGGTGGGGATTTTTGTTCCTATAGTTTGTTTTGTCACAAAGTCAAATATACAAAAAGATCGTCCCATTATACACCGAAACCCCACTTGCTCAAAACCGCTGTTGTGCACAGTGCTTTATTGGCAACAAGCTTGTAAATTATATAGTTCAGTCATTTCAGTTTGTGTTAAAATACGATTGTAAATTATTACATCATCTAATAATCCTGTATAGTTTTTACCTAAGAATAGATCTCCCAGAATTGAAGAGGAACAATTACTGTTCGTAGAAGATGTTTGAGTAGTTAGAACATTGTTTCTGTACAGTTTAACATTAGAAGTACCATCATACGATACAACGATATGTTGCCATACATTTGATAAATCGGCAGTGGTTTCATCACAACCGTTACTGTTGAAATAATCATCCCATATAACATTTTGATTTGCTTCAAAAGCAGCTTTTCTACAATCGTGAAGATTAATAGACCATTGTCCAAAAGCTGAATTTGGACAATTTGTTGTGTAAGTTCTACCAATTAAAGTTTCAAAACTCCAATTATTCCCAGTAGGTTTATACCATAATGAAATTGAAAAAGGGGAGTTTTGAAAATTATCTAGGAAAGTTGGGTTTGTATATTTTAAAAAATCTCCATTCGCAGAAATAAAATTATAAGCACAGTTAAGGTTTCCAGCTCTATCAGGTCCAGACGAGGCTGTAGTTGTATTTGTTAAATGATAATTGTTTCCTGAAAAATCATTTATTGAACCATTACTGAAAGGATAAAAGGCGATGACCCCATTTTGTAAATTTGTAGATAAACAACTAGCTTGTGTTTTTGAAGTTTCGTTTGTATCATTATCATTACAACTAAAAAGTGAAGTAAAAATAAGTAATAGACTAATTTTTTTTAAGTTGAAATTCATATTTGTGTTTTCTTTTTAGAGGTTATTTTTTTAAAAGGTTACTTTTTTAAATGAATTTTGTTTACAAGTTTGGCTTAGCATTGTGCACAACGTTCCGCCGGCTTTAAGAAGTTGGGAATTTTTATTCCCGAACCATTCCATTAGGACTGAAGCCAAATATACAAAAAGCTCGTCCCATTAAACACCGAAGCCTCAATTTCTTAAAACCGCTGTTAGCGGCTGTCCATAATTTCAACTAATTCTAGTTTATTAGAGTTTTTTATTTTTTCAACTTTAAAAAACTTAATTTCTTCTGCGTTAGGCAGATTTTGTACTAATGAATAATATTTCTGTTTCGTTTCTTCTTGTGCTCGTAATCCAAAAATGACTTCAGTAATTTGACTTGGCAAAGGATATGTCCCCGGATTAGGCTCTATGTATCTCCATTCTTTTTCGTAAGTCCAAGATTTAGATTTTGTAGATATTGCTTTTCTAAAAGTTGGATCGTGAAATGCAATTTGTTGTTTATTTGTTCCATTTGGGTATAATGACGTTTCTAATATAAAACCATTCGAATCAAATTTTGGTAATTCGTCTGAATATTCAACTTTTATACACTTTTCTTCATTATCTAAAATAGTACCCTCCGATTTTGAAAAGCCTATAGCAATACCGTATGAATTTTCACCATAGTGAGCCCACATTAATTCATTTAGTGGATCTTCCGTTAAGCTAAATATTCCGACATTTTGAATTTGTTTGTCGAAATTTCTAAATGTATCAATTGGATTTGTTATCCTTACCCCAGAATATTTTAAATATGCATCTTGCATAATTTTATGTTTTTCATCCAAACTACTTGCTTTCCTTATCTTTCTTGCTACAGCATTAGTTGTAGGATCTGGCTTTAACCTAGCACTATGAGCGAAGCCCATTAAATGTGCTTCTTTCATGATTTTTACCTGCTCATTAATATATTCTTTTGCTATTTCTTGAATAGTACATTCAAAAGGATCGTTCAATCCTTTAGCATTAGATAACCACACGTTTTGATCTGTGAAAATTTTATCTGTATATTCTGAATTTCCTCTATATTTATATAACATTTTGTTTGTCTTGGATTGCCGCTAACGTCCCGCCGGCTTTGAGAAGGTGGGGGATTGTTCTCCCAAAAGTATAAATTAAAGATTTAGTTTACAAATACAAAACCAACTTTAAATTTTTCCCTAAAGCCCCACTTGCTCAAAACCGCTGTTAGCAGTAGTTTATTTTAAATCTCTTATTAACGTCAAAGTTTTATAACTTGAAACAATTGTTCCCCTTCTGCTTTCCTTTTTATGAAATAAACTTTTTTTATAATAATAGCCAATCCGCAACATTTCTAGATCAATTGTATCAATTGAGTTTACTTTCAAATTATATAATCCTTCATATTTTGAGAAAATAGAATCAATTTCTTTAAGTGTATAGCAATTCTGATTAGGTTTTTCTTTTCGACTTTTAGGGAGATTATAAAATTCTTGTTTTAACTCATTGAAATAAGGTACAAAATAGACTGTGTCCAAATTGATTGTATCTCGCCATTTGCCGGGAACAATTTTTGGATTGATAAAGTTTATTTGAGCGAATTCACCAGAACTCAACCAAAACTCTAATTTATTTTTGTCGATCGCATCATCAATTATGAATTCACCTTTAGAGTTGGTTTTAACTTTTTTATAGCTAGCTGGGTTGATTTTTTCATCGTCAAATATAATCTCATTTTTTTTTAATGGTTTTTTTGTGTAGAGATTAATTGCAGTCCCTTTTATATGAACAAATTTCAGATCACTTTCCTGTTTGGATTTAAAGGCAAACAGAATTAATAATGTAATTAATAGCAAAATGCTCTTTCTCATGTTTGGTTAAATTACTGCTAACGTCCCGCCGGCTTTAAGAAGTTGGGGATTTTTATTCCCGAACCATTCCATAAGGACTGAAGCCAAATATACAAAAAGACCGTTCCAATAAACACCCAAACCCCAATTTCTTAAAACCGCTGTTAACGGCAGTTTTTATTCATCGATGTCTTCAAAAATCAAAATGTTTTCTTTTTTGTTTATCCTAATTTTCCTCCAAATAGGAGCGTAGTTTTCGCCTTGAGGTTCAAATAATTCTTTTATAAATTCATTTTCCGTTTCATAATTTTGAGTAACTTTTTCACCTTCGTAATAATCGGTTGATTTGGTAATGTCGGTTATTATTGCATTAGATGTAAAAGTTGTAAAATTTGTGGTTTTCTTTATTTCTGAAATCATACGATTTTTATCTGAGTTAGAAATTTTCAAAGTGAAAGTGTGATAATAATCTCCAATTCCTGACATTGATTCATTCTCTAAAATTTCAAAATCTTCTTTGAGTGAAATTTCTTGTTCGGATAATAATTTTCTCGCATTGTTTTTCGAAAATAATTCATCTGCAAAAATATCTGAAACAGCAAAGAGAATAAAAAATAAACCAACAATAGAAGATAAAATAATTCCCGCTTTTCTTAATCCCAGTTTTTTCGGGATCCAATATGAAATAAAGGTTAAGCCACTGCATATGACAAAAAAGAAAAGAAAAACTAGTATATAAATTAGCATAAATAATTGTTTATCTTATTATGGTGTTTTTGCGTTTTTTTGGCACAAAATTGCCGTTAACGTCCCGCCGGCTTTATGCTGTGGCGGATTTTTTATTACTGATGTTTACAAATATACCGAAAGTGGAAAGAAAAAACTTCTTTTTAAAGAAGAAATGCAATCACTGACCAATCCAAAAAATCCCAAGCCCCGCCATAGCATAAAACCGCTGTTAGCAGTAGGCTTTTATTCAGTTAATATTTTCTGCTTTTCCACTCTATAAAGAAGTAGGACCAATCCCAGAGCAAAAACTAAACAGCTTAGTGCCATACACATTCCATTTTTCAATATGAAAAACGAATAGCCTACTGCTGGAGCTCCAATGATAACCATTAATGAGCTTATTGGATTGGTTTTGATAAAATTTGATGCGTGTACTGCTAATCCTATAAAGAGAAATGATGGCCCAATAATAATAAACGGAAACAAAATAGATGGAGTATTACTTATATGTTCACTTAATTGCGCTTTAGCGATATCATCATTCCCAAAACTCCACATTATAAAGTCAATAGTACAAAGACCTATGTGGGCAATAGCACCTAAAATTGTCAAAAAAGAAGCTACTGTATTAAGATTGTTTTTTGGAAATACTTTGTTAAATGAAATGAGTAAAACTGCACCAATTAAGTTGAACCAATGTGCAAAATCTATAGGCTTTTGAAAATAAGATAATTTTGAACCTTGAGAAAACATAATATAACTCACAACAAAAAAGAACAATCCGATTAAGCAAATAATTTTTGGTTTCATATTTTTTTGATAGAAAATAATTGTTTTTAATTTATTGCTGTTCTAGTTTTCGTTTTTTAAGCTTACTGCTAACGTCCCGCCGGCTTTATGAAGTGGCGGATTTTTATTACTGATGTTTACAAATATACCGAAAAGACTGAAAGAAAAAAGCTTCTTTCGGAGAAAGAAATGCAAACACTGACCATTACCGATAACCACTGAAACCGCCATTTCATAAAACCGCTGTTAACTGCCGTTTATTAAAGTTATTTTCCAATTTTCGCAATCAAGTTCCATTTCTAAATGTCTACTCCAATTCGTGAATTCATCACATGTAAAATTGAGTTTATTACCGTTCCAATTTTTAAATTTAATCATATCCATTTCGATTGGACTTTCAAGTTTTGTTTTTTCTTTGATTGTCTTCTCTATTTTGGCGATATAATAATAGTAACCTAATATGAATTCTCCACTCGGTGCAACTGTCATAATATTATATGCTGGATGTTCTTCTATTTCCAAAAGATCACCGTTTTCAATTTTTAGTTGATATAAATAATCAGAAGTCAAAACTAAAATGATATTAAGCTTTTCTGAAATTTGGACTTCTTTTGGAAAGCCACGAAATATTCCACACCATTCGTAATAATCATCATTTGTGAATTTTATTGTTGTCCAATTTTGAGAATTCCAAGCACTTTGATTGTCGTAAATTCTTTCCTCATAGGTTCCAGAATAAGTTTGGTTTATTATTTCTCCTTTTATTATCATTTCTGTTTACTCGAAAAGTTGTGTTTAAATGGCAGTTAACGTCCCGCCGGCTTTAAGAAGTTGGGGATTTTTGTTCCCAAACCATTCCATTAGGACTGAAGTCAAATATACAAAAAGACCATTCCATTAAACACTCAAACCCCAATTTCTTAAAACCGCTGTTAGCAGTAGCCATTTTTTTATTCTTTTTCCTTTATTTCAGTAGGAGAGAAGCCTAATTCTCTTTGTAGCTGGTTGTAGCTTTGGATATTTGCTTTTTTCTTATCGTAAACACGAATAAACAATGTTGAATCCGACTTTATAGCTGAAAATGTGTTACCGGCATGACCTAGGAAATTTTCTTCAATTTTTGATTTGAGTATTCTTTCTAAGTAATCAGTAATGGATTTTTTGTTATTGTTGTTTAATTTAATAGTTTTTGATAATTCCAGATTTTGGGATGGGTCTATGTTGGTATCGTTGATTGATTCACAGTTAACTTTAAATTTTTTATAGTTGAGGAAGAATCCTTTTTCAGGCTCGGCATAAATTACCATTTCTTCCTCATGGCCGCCCCATTCGCCACATTCATTAAATCTTGCATTTAATATTAATTTTAAATCTGAATTGAAATCACCTAAGCTATTCTCTTCGAAAAAAGTTATTTTAGATGATGGTTCATTTTTCTCAATTTTTGACTGACATGAGAGAAAAATTATAGAAATAGTTAAGAAAATAAACTTCGATATTGCTCTTTTCATACAGTTTTTTTATGGTTACTGCTAACGTCCCGCCGGCTTTAAGAAGTGGCGGATTTTTGTTACTGATGTTTACAAATATACCTAAAAGTTTGAAAGAAAAAAGCTGAAAAATAGGAGAGAAGTGCAAACACTGGCCATTACCGATAAATCCCCAAACCCGCCATTTCTTAAAACCGCTGTTAGCAGCCGTTCTTACTTGATTAGTGTAGTTTTTTCAATGATTTTCCAGCCCAATCTTCCTTTACGAACTTTTAACTCAATAGCTGAATAGTCATTAATATTATCAATATTTTGAAATATAACACCTTTTATAATGCCATCCACTTCAATATCTGCTTTTGGATTATTTCCTTTAGTTGTAAAGCCTTTTTTTAAAATTGGAGTTTTTAGAATTTCAAAATCCTTTGTAGGATAAATATATAAGTTGATGGTCAATAATATACATGTCAATAAACTTCCAAAAGAAACTGTTGTATATGCTAGTCTAAGAAATTTGCTTAGTTTTATTTTGACAAATTTGTCAAAAATGAAATACAAAACTATTCCAGTAGTTATGTATAATAAAAAAATATCCTGTAACCTAATTACAGTTTTGGAAAACATCAGAACTACAAGAACATTTAAGACTAGACCCACAAAAAAAGGAATATTGAAAATTAGTATTTCCTTTGTTTTTTTTAATTCGACAGTTTTCTGTTTCATTTAGGTGATGTTTTCGTTCGGTCAGAATGGCTGCTAACGTCCCGCCAGCTTGCTGCAGGTGGGGGATTGTTTTCCCAAAAGTATCAATTTAAGATTAAGTTTACAAACACAAAGCCAACATTAAATTTAGCCCTAAAGCCCCACTTGCTGCAAACTGCTGTTAGCTGTAGCTTTTGTTATTTAAATGTATGTTCCGCTTCTTTTATATCCCCATCTTCCATATCAGCATACTTATATTTGATTGTTTTTTTAGAGACTTTTAAAATTAAATTTTTAGAATCGAATTGATTTTCAGGTATTATACTCATGGTTTCATGTATAGGGAAATTGAAAATTTGAACGAACTTATTTTTATCCAATGTCATTATACGATAAGTATTTAGACTTGAAAAATCTGCCCAATCGATGGCGTAACCAAATTCATCTTTTCCATCTTCATTTATGTCTCCTAAATTTGAAAACAGATAAACTCCTTTCTGTTGGTAATGTTGTGAAGCAATTAACGTATCAATTAACTTATCACTTGAATATAAAATTGAAATTGGTTTGTTTTTTACTGTTAATTCTAAATCTTTATCCCAATCTAAACTGTCATGTATTTTATTAATCTCCTTTTTTGTTTCGCTATTTTGATATGATTCAAAAATTGTATCTTCAATTTTATCACCATTAAAATCTCCGACAATAGAATACCGTTTATCCAGTTTTGAAATAATTGGATTTTCATTTTTCTCTATCAACAAGTTTTCATTTGCTTTCTCATTGCAGGAAGCAAATAAGATTAATAAAATTGTGGATATTGATGTTTTTACGGTCATTTTTGGTAAAGTTACAGCTAACGTCCCGCCGGCTTTCTGTCAGTGGCGGTTTTTTATTACTGACGTTCACAAATATACCGAAAAGTAGTAAAGAAAAAACTTCATTTTAAAGAAGAAATACAAACACTAACCATCCCAAATAAATCCCTAAACCCGCCATTGCAGAAAACCGCTGTTGTGTGCAGTAAGATTAGATATTATCTAAATACATTATTCTTGAATCTATGTCAATTTCGATTCCCAAGTTATCGAAATTTAATAATCCATCGTCTAACAATTTTCTCTCAATTGCTGATAGCATTAGTTGTGAAAAATTAAGTACACCGCGTATATAATTTTCTGTTCTTGGGTAGGCTTGTTTTGATCCTCCAATCGAGAAATTTATATTTTCTTTTTCATCATGATGAGTTGATAATAACATTGTCTGAAGAAAATTTCCGTGAACTGAAGCGGAAAATTCCTCGTAAGCAGTTTGCATCTCTTTTATGTATTGCTCAAAGACCTTTCCATGCTCTGGGTTTTTAATTTTTATGCGCTTTATTGCTTTATTTAAATGTGTTTGCTTTGGTGTAAAGGGAAGAAATTGATCATTTCCTTTATTAGTTGTAAAATATTCAAAAAATTCATCATCAAATGTCATCACTAAGAGATTAGTGATTTGCTCGAATTGAGTTCTTAATATAATTTGAAGTTGGAAATGCCATCCTCCAATAAATAGCTTTTTACAAATCAAAAAATTATTTGTAATAGCCGTAATATAACCTCTTAAATAGAGATTCTTTTTTGAAACTTCATCAGTTTCTAAACCAGAGAATAGACGGAAAAATTTTAGAGTGGTGTGATTGATTTGCTCAATAGTTTTATTGTGTAACGTATTAATATTTGAAATATTTTCATTTTCAATATCATCGAATCCTTCTATCGTAATTTTTACCTTCATGTTTTCTACTTATTGCACACAACGTCCCGCCGGCTTTGTGAAGTGGCGGAATTTTATTACTGATGTTTACAAATATACCGAAAAGTCTGAAAGTAAAAAGCTGAATGAAAAGAAGAAATAAAATCACCAAACCATTCCAAAAAATCACCAAGCCCCGCCATTTCACAAAACCGCTGTTATCTCTACTTTTAAACCGCAAGTTCCAAAATGCACTAAAAGTACCGTGTTTATTGACTTTGTAAAAAACGAAAGAACAAAGTAGTGCAACAAAAAGCATCAAAATACTTGTTTTGTTGTACCTAATGTTGTACCTTAGTATCACGTTGCACCCGTTTGAATAGTCAGTATTTACAATACTTTCACTCGTTTGCATCCCTTTACAAATATAGTACAACATTTTAATTTTTTGTATTTTATGGCATCCATCAAATTAGTATTACGCACCAATCAGAAAGACCAATCCGGTCACAGTCCTTTGTACATCCGACTTATAAAAGACAGAAAAGCGAAATTTATCACTACTGGAGTGAAGTTGAAAGAGAGTGAGTGGGATGAAGTAAAGCAGCGTGTAAAAAAGAATCATTCTCACAGCGCAAGGATGAACGCTAACCTTACACAAAAGATAGCCGATGCTGAAGCACAGGTAGCCGATATGGAACGTAAAGTTAAAACCGTTTCAAGCAAGAAGCTCAAAGAAGCCATTAAGGGAAAAGAAGTGCCTAACTTCTTTGAGTATGCCTACAAGCATTGTGAGAAAATCAGAGGTAATGTGTCGGTGGGAACTTATCGAAACTATTTAGTCTACCTGGAGAAGTTTGAAAAATGGGTAGGAAGTAAGGATGTCTTTTTCGATGATATCACTGTTTCCTTGCTTTTAAATTACATCGGTTACATGAGTAATACGTTGAAAAACGGACAAACCACACAACGTTATTCTGTAATGATTTTGGCAATTATGTTTAAGGAAGCTATTAAAGAAGATTTGATTCCGGAATACATGTATCCGTTTAGTAAATTGACATTGAAAAAAGACACCGCCAAGCGAATGTTTTTAAAGAAAGACCAAATCGAAAAACTAATCAATTCAGAAGTAAAAAAAGAATCTGCTGCTGAACTAGCAAAAGATATGTTTCTGTTTTCCATTTATGCCGGTGGTTTGCGTTTTGGCGATGTGGTCGAACTGCAATGGCATCATTTCAACGAAGAAGAAAGCCGTATTAAAAAACTCATTCGCAAAACCGATAGGGTACACCAATTCAAAATCGGTAAGGTAGCACTGGATATCATTCAGAAATACAAAAAGGAAAACGCACAGCCTAATGATTTCATTTTCCCAATACCCAAGAACGAAGTCTTATACTCCAAAAATGAAGAGTATCGTCACGAACTCATTGAGAAAGCAAATAAAGCCTGTAATTTTCAACTAAACCGCATCGGCAAGAAAATGGAATTGCCTTTTGCGTTGACATTCCATTTAAGCCGCCACACTTTTGCGACCAATGCGTTAAACAACGGAATGCGTATCGAACACGTTTCTAAACTTATGGATCATCAGGATATCAGCACGACTCAGATATACGCCAAAATCATCAGCGAAGAATTAGATAAAGCGGTTGATGAATTTATCTACTAAAATCTTAAAAAGTTGTGATACTAAAAATCCTAATGGCACGTTAATTGCAAAGTATTTTTTAAGTAGTTAAAATCTTACTGAAAAATTAGTAAAACATTATGAAATCCTTCGCAGAAGGATTTTTTTTAATTTTTATTTTCGCTGATAACTTACAAGTTAAGCTCTGAAAGACAAAAGCGAAATTTAGTAGAAAGCTACTTGCAAGACGAGTTAAAAGTACAAGCCACAAACAACAAATAACAGGAACATCAAAATTCTATGGAACACAGCTATCAAACCGCTTCCTTTTCAGAAATGATTTCGGAAACTTCCACAATAACCATTGCTTCAAATTTTGATATCATTCTTGACCAAAACAATACTTTACAGAACTATTGCGATACTTTAATGCGGAAAATATTTGAGCTTCCGCACACCGATTACCCGGCTTTTATCAGCTATCAAACCAATTTGGTCAAAGAACCTACGCTTTGGCTGAATCACTTTGAAGAACTGATTTCAAACAACGAAGATCAATTCAGCGGAAAGAAAAGTCTATGTCGTTATCATAAACTATTAAATCAAATTGAATTTAGGCGTAAAGAGCTGCAATCTACGAGCGTAAACGAAACTAAATCGAATACGCCAAAACGCTTAATAAATGCCGATTCTGAGGACCGTCATTTTTCCTTTTTTGAAGTAAAAGAACGGGTTGAAAAGATGGAGAAGTTCAATGATAAGATACTTTTCATAACGGAAGAAGTCTTCGACTACAAGCAAGCCGACATCATTTCAATCAACAAAAAACTGCAACCATTCGACGAACAATGTTGTCAACTCATTGAGAAACTGCATACCGTAAGAAAAATGAAAGCCGATTTCGAGAAAGAACAATCGGAAAACAACGAAACTAAAAATACCAATGCAAAACTTCAATTCAACGGAAACGTGAATCAGTTGGTTGATGTATTTTATCAACTCAATCGAGAATTATTTGTAGAGGGTAAATCTTTTCTGGAAGGTAATAGTTGTGACATTGCTAATATGATAGTTAATTCCTTCGTAGACAAAGAAGGAAACGAAATTAGTCCCCAAACCGTTGAAACCATACTCAAGCCGTCAAGAACGGACAAACGCCCCAAACCCCACAAACGAATAGACATCGACAAAATCCTGTAAAACAAAATAGTCCCGCGGGACTATTTTGGGACTTTAGGACTTTTTGCTACTTCACACATTTGCACCATAAACTTTTAAAAATTAAAGAAATGGATGCAATTATCTTAACAAAAGACCAGTACAACGAAATCCTAGCACGTTTAGATGCTATTTCGCACCAAATCAACACCAAGGCAGACCCAAAGAAAGAAACTTTCCTGGACAATCAGGAGTTTCTTTTATTGCTTAAAATTTCCAAACGTACCGCACAAACCTGGAGAGACGAAGGACGTATTTCGTTCAGTCAAGTCGGAAACAAAATCTACTACAAACTATCCGACGTAGAGAAGTTAATGGTCGAGCACTACAACAAAGCTTTTAAAAAGTAGCAGTATGAAGCAATGTAACGGAACCTGTGAAAGCTGTGACTGTAAACCAAAGGAAATCATAAACTCTAATGCAAAACCATGATAACTATATTCAAAAACTTCAACGAGGTAGTGGAACACAAAACCATTCACGACATCCTTCAGGAAATCAAAACCGGAAAGTACAAACCTGGCATCGTGTACCTAAGAAAATCGCTTACCGAAAACAAAATGGAAGCCTATGAGAAAGCCAAGAAGTCCCTTCCGGCTTTCACGCCTTCCGGCAAATTTGAAGGCGGTAGAAAAATGGAATTCCTAAAGGAATACTCCAATGTAATCATTCTTGATATTGACAAGTTGACTTCGGAAGCATTAAGCAAAGCAAAACATACTGCCAACCAAAGCGAATATACTTTGGCGAGTTTTATCAGTCCTTCCGGAAACGGACTGAAAATCTTAGTCAAAACCGACAACGAAAAAGCCAATCACAAAGAAACCTTTTTGTTGGTTCAGGCTCATTATGAAAACCTGTTAGGTTTAGAAATAGACAAATCCGGAAAGGATATCACCCGATTATGTTTCTATTCTTATGACGAGAATTTGTATCATAATCCTGAAGCGACTATATTCAAAAGTACTGATGAACAACCCTATCATGCTGAACTTGTCGAAGCATCTCAACAGGAAACCGAAACGACGACTGTGAGTAACTATGAAGCTGTCTACAATCACTGCGTAAAATTCACTGAAAAAAAAGTGCAATTCGTGAATGGTAGCCGAAACGTATTCGTACACCAACTTGCATGCAACCTAAACCGAAAAGCAGTGCCGTTGGAACTGGCTCTAAATTACATTCAAAACGATTTTGGTTACGACGAAAAAGAAGTAGCCCAAACCGTAAACAGTGCTTACGGAAATCTGCATGAATTTGGTAAAAGCGAAAAATTGGAATCAATTAAGAAAGAAAAGAAAAAGGATAACTTTTCAATAACAGACACAACTGAAGACGATGATGAAGACAAACCACGACCAACCCAAATCGACAAACTAGAAACCTTTTTATCCTGTAAATACGTCTTCCGGCACAACATTGTTTCCGGCAAGTTAGAGTTCCAATATTTTGGTAAAAAGAAGTGGAATGTTATGAACGATTTTATAGAAAATTCAATGCTTCGCGAATGTTTAAAAGGGAGAATCAAAACGAACCTATCTTCGTTACGAAATCTATTGTATTCTGATTTTTGCCCATTGTACAATCCCTTCGAGGATTACTTCAACAATTTACCCGAATACGATGAAAAAGAAGACTATATCACCCAATTAGCCGATACGATAAGTACAACAAAACAGGAACTATGGCAGCAATGCTTTAAAAAATGGTTGGTGGCAATGGTAGGTTGTGTATTGGATGAAAAAGTAATCAATCACACGGTAATTGTCTTCAGTGGAAAGCAAGGACTTGGAAAAACAACTTGGGTTGAAAAACTAATTCCAAAACCGTTAAAAGAGCATTTGTTTTCCGGAACCATAAACCCGAACAATAAAGATACTTTGGTACAACTTTCAGAATGCATGTTAATCAATTTGGACGAATTGGAAAACTTAAACCGTTCCGAAATCGGAAGCCTAAAAGAAATCATAACAAAAACCCAAATCCGAATGAGAAGAGCCTATGGTCACAACAATGAAACCATGCCAAGAAGAGCATCGTTCGCAGGAAGTGTGAACACCGCTCAGTTTCTGAACGATAGTACAGGTAGCAGGCGTTTCCTTTGTTTTGAAGTGGAAAATATCCAATACCAACACGAAGTAGATATTAATCTGGTCTATGCACAGGCTTTGAAATTGTTCAAAGAAGGATTCCGCTTTTGGTTCGATCAGGAAGAAATCAAATCCATTACAGCCAATAACGAACAATACCAACTCCGAAGTCCAGAAGAAGAATTACTGTTAACGTGGTTCGTGCCTTGCGAAAAAGAAGTCGCTAACAATTATTTAAACGCTTCCCAAATCGCTGCAAAACTGGCTGATAGGGCAAAGCTGAATATCAATGACGGAACAATAAACAAATTGGGTAAAGCATTAAAAAAGCACAATTTCCTACGACTAAAAAAGAACGGGATATTTGTCTATGCATTAATCGAAAATTCATACGAAGAAGTGGACATCCGAAACAAAGAAATAGCAGAGGAATAACTCTTCAAAAAAGCAGCTTTTAAATACTTCATTTTACACTCATTTCATAGGGTAAGGAGGGTAGGCAAAAAACGTTGAAACTTTTTTCGTTTTTTTTCAAAATTAAAAATCAGGTAATATAAGACTATTGCAATGCAAATCAGAACACTACTTGTTCCGGTTTGCATTGTTTTTAGCGATTAAATCCGTTTTTGATACGCTAAAAATATTTCATTATGTTTCCTATGAAAATTGCTTACCCTGCTTACCCTGTTTTAATTTCCCTTAAATACTTCATTTTGTTGATAACAACTAAACACTTTACGGTTTTCCTCATTTTACTTTCGATTGCTTTTTTGTATTATTGTAAATAATTACTCAAAAAGTAATTAGTAGAAGGAAAGTTCGATTAACACTATAAATAATCCTCCAAAAATTAAAGATGAATTTTAAACTTGAGAGCCTAAAATATCAGGAAACAGCCATACAGACCATTGTAAAAGTTTTTGAGGGAACAGAAAGAAATACTTTTGATAATGCTTGTTTTGAAGGGATTCGTTCTAATAGAACACGTTTGACTTTGGAAGAAGTTAAAAGCAACTTTCAAAGTGTTTTATTTGAAAATGGTATTACTGAAGAAGTGGCAAAGCTTTCAGAAGAAAATGATATTTGTGTAGAGATGGAAACAGGAACAGGAAAGACTCTTGTATACATTAAAACCATCTATGAACTTTTTAAACACTACGGGTTTACAAAATTTATAATTCTCGTACCATCGGTAGCCATTCGGCAAAATATTATCGGAACATTCAAATCATTTGACAAACAGCTTGAAGATATATACGGTTTTAAACCTAATGCTTTCGAATACGACAGTAAGAAACTTCAAAAAGTAACACAGTTTATCGAAGACCAACATCCGCAGGTAATGATTATGACATTGGCTTCATTCAATTCAGAAGACAAGATTCTTAATCAGGCGCAGCGTGAAGACCTGTTTAATAATATTCCGTTTATTGATGCAATTGGAAAAACGAATCCAATTATTTTCATGGATGAGCCACAGGAAGGTATGGATACTGATAACTCGATAAAACAAATTGCCAAACTAAATCCGTTATTCAAACTTCGTTATTCGGCAACCCATAAAGTTGTCAAAAATCTGGTTTACAGGCTAACCCCTTACGACAGTTACAAAGAAGGATTGGTTAAAAAAATTGAAGTACTAACGGTAACGGAGAAAAACGACGAAGCAACGCTAAAGATTGAATTATCAGAAATTCAAACCGGTAAAGGAGATCCAAAGATTAAACTTAAAGCTTGGCATTTCAATAATACAAATAGTAAGATTGATTTAAAAAATACAGCTTGGTTGAAAGAGGGAGATAATTTGGGAGATAAAACAAACAATCCAAGTTATCTGAAATATAAGATTTCACGAATAAATAAAAGCCTTAAAACAGGAAAGTGGACAGTAACATTTTCCAATGGAACTGAAATACTTGAAAAGCAAATATCAGGTAGTTTAGAAAACATTTGGGCATTGCAAATAGAGTGGTTAATCCATAGGCATTTTGCCAAATCTCAAAAATTGGTTGAGAAAAATATAAAATGCTTGTCATTGATTTTCATTGACAGAGTAGCTAATTATGTGGGTGAAACACCGGTAATTAAGAATTTGTTTGTTCAGAAATACAAAGCTATATTTCCGGAATATCACGGTGGAAGGATTCCTACTGATGAAGAAATTCAAGCAGTGCAAGGGTATTACTTTGCTCAAAAGGCAAGCGGGGAATATGCCGACAACGAAGGCGGTGTAAAAGAACAAAGCAAAATTTACGATTTGATATTAAAGGGAAAAGAAGAACTCTTAACCTTATCCAACCCGGTACAATTTGTTTTCTCGCACTCCGCTTTGGGTGTGGGTTGGGATAATCCCAATGTATTCAACATCGCTACATTAAACTCGACTTATTCCGAAATAAAAAAACGCCAGGAAATTGGGCGTGGTTTGCGTATTTGTGTAAATCAGGACGGACAAAGGGTGTACGATGCAGCAGATGTAGACGAAAACGAACGCATTAATCAACTGACCGTAATTCCTAATGAAACCTACGAAACTTTCGTAACACAATATCAGGAAGAAATCAAATCCATTTATGGTACGTCAAATGCTGGGGCAGGAATGACACATACACACAAAGGAGTTCCGGTAGATGAAGTAACCTTCAAGCGAAACCCTTCGAGTGAAATTGACAAAGCTTTTAGAAAGTACTGGACAGCATTGGCTAGAAAAACAGAATATACCATGTCTTTTAACGAAGATAATTTGGTAAGTGAATCAGTCGAGAGAATCAATAAAATTACGATTCCTGATTTTGTTATTGAAGCTTCAAGCTTTTTAATCAATGCAATAACCGAAGAAGGTAAAGACGATACATTTCAGGGTTCAGAGAATATCGTACAGAAAACAACGTTCACCCCTTTAGATTTAATTGAAGAATTAAGCGAAAATACAGGAGTGAGTTACAATACTTTGTTTAAGATTATTAGCCGTATGACGAATTTGAATCAAATGGTAAAAAACCCACCTCGATTCATTCATGAAGCATCGGTTATTATTCGGGATGTGGAATTAGATGAAATGATTCGTGGCTTGGATTATCAAATAACTGGTGAAAGTTACCCTTTTGATTTCAGTGATTTTGTGAAGAACATTTCCAATAAAGGCTATGTGGAAACACCTCACAAGGGCGTTTTTGATAAAATGTTGGTGGATAGTGATGTGGAACGGGATTTTTCATTAGATGCGGACAGAGATGCCGAAGTAGTTTGTTTTCTCAAATTACCAAGTTGGTATAAAATTAAAACGCCAATCGGAAACTACGAGCCTGATTTTGGGTTGGTTATGAAACGCAAAAGCTTAAAAACAGGAGATGAAAATGAGTTCTATTTTGTAATCGAAACAAAAGGGACTAATGATATTAATGATAAAAAAGCATTAACAGAAAGCGAAATATATAAAATACGTTGTGCTATGAAGCACTTCGAAAAGTTAGGATTAGAAGTAAAATACAAAGCACCGGTAAAAGAATACAGTTATTTTAAAACACAAGCAAATCAAGCCGTAAGTGCAACGTAACAAAACCGTATCAGTTTCCTGATAGCAGGAAGGTGATACAACAAGCATTTTTTTAATGAGATATAAAACCATATTCCCGACATCAGGAAAATGGTTCAGAATAATAAAAAATCTTTAATTCCATCGAATCCGATGGAATTAAGAAAATAAAGAATTGAGTAGAATATTTATAAGGCATTTTTAGTATGAAAAAGGAAGAAATTTTACAGTTGTTTCAACAATTTGAGGCGGTAGCATCAGAATTGGAAGGAGTTGAATGTTGGAGTGCTAGAGAAATTCAAAAATTACTGGGATATAGTAAATGGGAAAATTTCGAGAAAGTAATCAGGAAAGCTAAAGATGCATGTAGTAATGCAGGGGAAGATGCGAATAATCACTTTCCTGACATCAAGAAGGTGATAGAAGCAGGTAAAGGGGCGCAACATATTATAGATGATATTGCTTTAACTCGTTACGCCTGTTATCTAATTGCACAAAATGGAGATAGTCGTAAAGAAGAAATTGCTTTTGCTCAGAATTATTTTGCTGTGCAAACTCGCCGAGCGGAAGTTATAGAACAAAGATTATTAGAATCCGAAAGAGTAAAGGCAAGAGAAAAACTTTCGCAAACCGAAAAACAACTTTCTGGAATATTATATGAACGTGGTGTAGATAATATTGGTTTTGGAATTATTCGCTCAAAAGGAGACCAAGCATTGTTTAGATTAACAACAGTTCAATTAAAAAAGAAAATGGGTATGCCAGACAACAGACCCGTTGCCGATTTTCTACCAACTATTAGCATTAAAGCCAAAGACTTAGCTGCTGAAATGACAGGGCTTAATGTACAGAGCAAAGATTTAAAAGGGCAAAGTAAAATTGAAAGCGAACACATTGCTAATAATACAGCGGTTAGAAACATGCTAACACAAAGAGGGATTATACCTGAGAATTTACCGCCTGCTGAAGATGTTAAGAAAGTACAGCGAAAGTTGGATAGCGACGATAAAAAGATATTGAAAGATTCTAAAAAGAGAAAAAAATAATGGAAACCATTAACGATTATATGCCATTAAGTAACGATTGGAACAACGAGCGTTTGCAAAACTTAAAGCAAATGTTTCCGGATTGGTTTACAAGTGAAGGAAGTTTAAATATCGACGAAGTAAAAAAAGCAGTTAATCCTGATAGTGTTAACGAAACCGAGCGTTACGAATTCCGTTGGTTTGGCAAAAGCTTTGAAAAACGTAAGGCTTTTACACCAAGTAATGCAACTTTGATTTTTGATGAGGCAAGAAGTGTAAATCCGGAAACAAGTGAAAACCTGATTATCGAAGGCGAGAATCTTGAAGTATTAAAACTGTTAAGTGGTAGTTATCGTGAAAAAATCAAGTGCATTTACATAGACCCACCATACAATACAGGTAATGATTTTGTGTACAATGATAATTTTACCCAAGATAAAAAAGCCTATTGGGAAGAAGCAGAATATGTAGAAAATGGGATTGTTATTGATACCAATTCAGAAACAGATGGGCGCTACCATTCCAATTGGTTGAATATGATGTATTCACGTTTATTGGTTGCTAGACAATTGCTAAGTGATGATGGGATTATATTTATTTCAATTGATGATAACGAGGTTCATCATTTGAGAAAATTATGTGATGAAGTTTTTAATGAGGAAAATTTTATTGGCTGTATTGTAAGAACCACAGGACAAACAACAGGTCAAGATAGCGATGGTTTAGGTAGTTCTTTTGATTACCTTCTTGTATATTCTAAAAACACAGATAGAGCCCTAAATGGTCTGCCTTTGACTGAGCATGATTTGAAAAGGTTTGAAAATGAAGATGAAAAAGGAAAATATGCTTATGATCAAATGCGTAAAACAGGAAGTAATGACAAGAGAGAGGATAGACCTAACATGTATTATGCTATTTTAAACCCTGATGGTGAAGAATTGTTTCCAATTGGTCCCGGAGGATATGAAAGTCGATGGAGATTTGAAGAGAACACATATAACAGATTGGTTGATGAAGGTTTTATTCTTTGGAAAAAAACAAAAAAAGAAGATTCAGAAATATGGTGGCCTTATGTTAAGTACTATTTAGAAGGCAGAACAAAAAGACCCTCTCCATTATGGGATGATTTAGATGGAAATAAAAAGGCAGCACGAGATTTAAGAAGTTTGTTCGATGGAAAAAAAATATTTGATTTTCCCAAACCTGTCCAATTATTGGAGAGGATAATTTCGATTTCTTGCGATAAGGATGATGATATCATTTTGGACTTTTTCGGTGGTTCAGGTTCAACAGGACATGCAGTGCATTCTCTTAATGAGAAAGATGGAGGGAGTCGTAAATACATTTTAGTTCAAGTCCCTGAGAAAACAGATGAAAAGAGTGAAGCTTATAAAGAAGGATATAAAAAGATTAGTGACATTACAATCGAACGTAATAAACGAATTGTTGAGAAAATAATTAAAGTAAAAGCTGAAGAAAAGCCCGATTTATTTTCTGAGGATAAAAAAGCTGAAGAAAAAAAACAGGCTCTTAAAGGATTAGGCTTCAAAGTATTCAAATTACAAAAATCAAACTTCCCAAGAGTTGAGTTTGCACCAAGCCCGGAGTTATCTGATGCAGAGAATTTGGACGCTTTAAAAAAATACATTACAGAAAAAGAAAGCCAGTTAGTAAATGCCTTCAACAAAGAAGAACTATTAACCGAAATTCTGTTAAAAAATAACTTCTCTCTAAATTACAAAACCGAAGCGCAGCCGCAGTTCAAAAAGAACGAAATCGTCTTGGTTATGGATGAAGAAAAGGAAACGCTAATCTGTTTAGATGTAAGTATTGATTTAGATACCGTAGAGTATTTTAAAACCAACACAGACAAGAAATTCATTTGCCTAGAAAGAGCCTTGGACACCACCAAAAAATACAACCTGAAACATTATTTGGGAGATAAATTTAATGCGTTTTAAATTGAAGATATGAAAAAAATTAAATCATTAGAAATAAAAAATTCACCCTTTTTTGAGGATATGATTATCAAATTTGATGAAAGGATGAATTGTATTATGGGAGGTAGAGGAACAGGTAAATCTACTCTTTTATTTTTTTTAAAATCGGCTTTGAATGTTGATTCACAGAGAGGTGAAACAAACGATATACTTAAAAGTAATTTAAGTAATGGTGAAATTAATGTTGAAATCGAAGCAGCTGATGGTTCGATGTATAGAATCGTTAAAACGTTTAATGAAGAGCCGCAACCATTTAAGTATCCTAATTCTGAATTTGTATCACTAGGTAGAATTATCAATGAAATAGAGTGTGATTTTTATGAAACAAATATGATTGAGAAAATTGGGAGGACCCCAATTCAGAGATTAGAGCTGATTGATAAAAAAATTAATTTAGAAATAAAAGATTTAAAAAAACAAATTCGATCCTCTCAAATTGATTTAGATGAAAATGCGCAGGATATTAAAACTAAAAACAATCAAATTAAACAATTAAATAGTTCAATTCTTCAGTACGAAAATATTGAAGATGAGATTGAAGACTTTAGAAAAAATGAGCCAATAGATATTAATCATAAAGAGATAAAAGAATTCGAAAATGCTGATTTAAATGAGAAAAAGAGAACAGATGAAAAAAGATTTTTCCAAAAGACACTCGCATTATATCATGATTTAGAAAATAGATTAAGCTTAACAGAAAATGATTTAATAGAAAGTTATAAAAATTCAATATCTGACAATGAAGAATTTCTTAACAAAGGTTTTATTAATGAAGTAATTGATTTTACAAAAAAAAATAATGCTAAAATAGAGGAAAAACTTAATGAGGTAATTAAAATAATCAATGCTAATAAATCTACATTAATTGAAAAATATAGAGATGTATCGTTAATTCATGAAGGACAACAAGCTGACTTCATTAAACTTAAGCAAAAATTTGAAACAAATAGGGATTATTTTAATAGACTAAATATTCTAACAACTAGGAAAAAAGAAAAAGAATTATTATTGAAAGATGTTGTTGATATACAACTAAAAAAAGGTAGATTAATAAAAGAAAGAAAACAGTTAATAGAAAATCTAGATAATCTTAAAAATAAGATATATTCTCTAAGACTTTCAGCTATTAAAGATATTAATAATATTCTTCAAGGTGATGTTAAAATAACATTGAAGTTTTCTGGGATTGTAAATGAATTTGAAGACAAACTTAAAGAAGCTCTCAAAGGATCAGGGTTAAGATATAATGAGTTAGTTTCAAAAATTATAGAAACATTTAAACCAGATCAATTCGCAAAGGTTGTTCAAGAAAAGGATTTTAATACATTAAAACAAATAAGTGGTATTGATGAAATGCGTTCTATGGCTATAATAGATTCTCTTTTTGACTCTGAATATATTTATCAAATTGAAAGCATTTATTGTGAAGATTTACCGGATTTCAAGCTAAGAATTGAAGGAGATGTAATGATTATGGATAATTATAGGAATTCTGATGAGCTTTCTATGGGGCAAAGGTGTACAACTGTTTTACCAATAATTTTTGCAGTTTCAAATAATCCACTAATAATTGATCAACCGGAAGATAATTTGGATAATAAATATATTAGTTCAAAAATTCATGAAATTATTAAATCGCAAAAAAATGAAAGACAACTTATATTCATAACACATAATCCAAACATACCGGTTCTTTCAGATTCAGAATATAATTTATTTTTAAATTATGAGAATAAGAAGTCAAATCGTTTAATTGATGGTTCAATAAATGAGGTTAAAAATGAAATTATTACCATTTTAGAAGGTGGTAGAAAAGCTTTTGAAACAAGGAAAAACATCTATGGTGATGAGTAGGAGTGAAGAAGTACAGTTGTTTTATACTATGCTAGAAAAAGCCACTGAAAAAGGTGTGATAAATTATTCTCAAATTCAAGAAATAGAGTTTAAATTAAAGCAAATTCCAAATGATCAAAGGACTAATTATACCGAATTCGTTAATGTTTTTTTGCAAATATGTTTTGATAATAATATCACTACGGATATTGTAAAAATAGATTTTAGTTTAGTTGACTCTGAAAATGAAAAAAAACTTGTTTCTGAAGAAGTTATTGCTGAAAAAAAACAAATTGATTCAGTAATAATTACTTATAATGGCTTGCTTAAAAAAGTAGTTACAGTACTTAGGGATTATTTTGAAACATATAAAGGATATTTTTTAATAAGATTAGAAAATGATCCTTCAGGTGAATACGAGTTGGTTTTTTTATATGAAGAAAATTATTTCTACAATCCTCTAAAGAAGAAGGTAGAAAAAGAATTTGGGACTTCTAATTTTTTATTAATAGATGAGTTTCATAAAAGAACCCCAGATGAAGGTAAAAATTATATTTGTATTTTTCTTTTAATGTCTAAAATGAATGATGAAAGTAATTTAATTAAATTAAAATCAAAAATTTCTGATATTATAAGCCCTGATGTTTTCGAGACCTTTGAGAGTTATTCTTTGATTTTTGAAAAAGGAGATATTTTTAAAATTGAAAAAACGAATGTTCGAAGACATTTTATAAATGAAATAGAAACAACTTTAAGTACCTTCATTTCAAATACTAAAATAAATTTTGAAGAGGAAAAAATAATTAAAAAATTATGTGAATCTTTTAAAACACCTTTGATTTTTTATAGGCTTTTATCAGGGGGATTCAGTGGAGCAAAAGTTCTGGAGATTAGACCTAAAAAATCTAACACTTTTGAAAGTGAAAAAAAATACATAATTAAGTTTGGGTTAAATGAGGGTGAGAAATTAAAAAATGAAATTCAAAATTTTCATAAATACATAAACGGTTTTAAAGGTTTTTCAGAATATAATGCTTCTTATTCAGAAACATTAACTCACGAAGGTATTCTTTACAATTTTGCCATATCAGAAAAAGGATCAAATTCTTATCCTTTTAGTGAAATTATGAATGATAATTGTGATGGTTTAATTTTAAATAAAAAGGATATTATTAATGATTTATTTTCATTGGGGATATTTTATCATTGGAAATCGGAGTATGAAAATAAAATTCATAAAACAGTAAAAGAATTATATGAAAATTATATAGATGAAGAAAAAATATTTGCCAAGATTTCAGAAATATTAAATATTAATAATGAAGAAGTCTTTGGTAATGAATTATGTCAGAATTTTAATAAAATATGGTCTTATAAATTAAGCTGTAATGAGAAAGTATGTCATGGTGATTTACACACAGAGAATTTTTTCATTGACAATGAAAAAAATATTTATTTAATAGATTTTGGTTACACAGATTACGGACATTCTTTAGTTGATTTTACTTCTCTAGAATGCTCTGTCAAGTTTAAACACATACCCAGATATATTCCTTTGGATGAATTATTACAGATTGAAGAAGAACTATTAAATGATAGTACTTTTCAACAAAGTTATAATTTCTCAAATAATAGAGAAAAGCTGCAAGAGATATTGGGGATTATTACAAATATTAGATACTGTTCAAGCTCTGATTTTATAAATCCAAATGAGTCTATTGAATATTTTATATCATTATTTATTATGACATTTAGACAAATTCAATATAAGGATATGAATCAATTATATGCTTATCATTCTGCACTAATGTTAAGTAAAAAAATAACTCATAATTTAGGATTGTGAAAATTTATTAGAGTTTTTGATGATATAATGAGTTAATTAATAATACAGTAAATGAGCACAAATTACAATTACAAAATTCTAAGAGAAGAGGTAGAAGTTACAGATTTTTATGAAGAGCAAACTCATGAAAATATTAAGTGCTCGTTATTGAATTTAATCAAAAATGAGGATGAGGGGATAACTATTGGCTTATCAGGTCCTTGGGGTTCAGGTAAGTCAACAATTATAAACCTTCTCAAAAATGATAAACAGAATAAGGATAATTTTTGTTTTTTTTATTTTGATGCCTGGGCTCACGAAGGTGACCCTTTAAGAAGGATATTTTTAGAAAGTCTGATAAACTCTTTTAAAGAAAATGGGAATGATGAAGATATAATAAAAGAACTTGAGGAAAAGAGAAAAATTATATCGAGAGAAAAAAGAGTAAAAACCACTGATATAACAAGAAGCACTACAAAGTTAGGTTTGTTGTTGACTGTTGCAATGTTCTTTTTTACAATTGGTGTAGCTTTACTTTCTGCGGTTAGTTATGATAATGTTACTTTAAAATTAGGTGGTTCTGTAAACAGTGCTCTACTAGTAGGTATTATTTTTTCACTTTCTCCTTTTGCCGTGCTGTTATATAATTATAATCTGTTAAGAAAAGATAAATCAAAGCTAAAGGATTTAAATAATTGGGCTTTTTTGCAAAATAATTCTAAGGAGACAATTACCGAAGATGTTGTTGGGGATGATGAAAGAAGTTCAATTGAATTTGAAAAATATTTTAAAGAAATTTTGGAGATATATAATGCTCAAAAAAAGAGAAAAATAGTTATTGTTTTAGATAATCTTGACAGGGTTGATGCAGATGTTTCCCTAAGAATTTGGTCAACATTGCAAACTTTTATTCAACATAAAAACCCAGCTTCAAAGGATTACGATACTTTTAAAAATGTCTTCACAATAATACCTTATGATGAACAGAGTTTAAAGAAAATTTGGGAAAATTATACTGAAAATCAAGATGGTTCGAGAAGTATTGATAATAAGTTTTCCAGCTCATTTTTTGACAAAAGTTTTCAAGTTAGGATTGATGTCCCCAAACCAATCATTTCAAATTGGTTAGATTTTATACAGAAGATGGTTGACAAAAGCTTTTCGGAGTGGAATAAAACCGATAAAGATGTTGTCATTGAGGTAATTGAGAAAACAAGAAAAGATATTTTAGATAATCCCAAACCACGAGAGATAAAAACATACATAAATCAGGTAGGTTTTCTAAGAAATCATATTTCAGAACAAATTTCTACTAAAAGTATTGCGTTTTATGTTTACAAGAGATACTTACAAGGTAATTCCAACGATGAAATAGCTAGTTATTTAATTGATAGGTCAAAAATTTCAAATGAAGAAGTAAACCTAATTGATGAAAATACAATTCTAGAGCTTGCTGCTATAATTTATGGTGTTAGTAAAGAACAAGGTTCACAAATATTATTAACTCCAAAAATTCTGGAGGCTTTGAATAATAATAACCCGGAATTATTAAAGGATTTGATTTCAAATTTCAATACAGTATTTTGGTCTATTTTTAAAAATAAAATTACAAACACCGATAAATTACGAGATTATTTAAGGTATTGTACACCAATCAATAAATGTTTTGAAAATTATGATGTGAATATTAATAATAATTTTATTCCTTCTTTATGCCAATATTTGAGTAAGGAAAAAGAACATAATTATCTATTCAATAAGAATTTTGTACAAGATATCAAAAGTACTTCTGATTTATTTAAAAAGTTCTCTAAAGATGTTAGTATTGAACATGTTTGGTCTTTTTTTATTAGCGTTTATGAATATCAGGAAAATAAAAATGAAGCTTCAGAGACCTTAAATGACCAGAGAAATAAATTTTTTATCGAGACATTAAACCACATTTCTCAGACTACACTAATAAACTTTAAAGTTAAAGTATTAAATATAAAATTTGAAAATTGGAGAGATTTAAGTGAGTATAGTGATTTTTCAAATATTTCAAACTTTTTGCTTCCCTCTCAACAAAATATTGCTGAAACTGCAAATCAGATAAATCCAGGACACAGTATTCCTCATAATGTATACTCTCTGATAAACAATTATATTCAACATGAGTCTTTAAATCTTGATCCAATATTATTAAACTTGAAAAATCATTTTTCTTGGAATTATGGCAATCAAAGTGGAAATGTTTTTAATTTTCAATCAATTGAATTATTTGAAAACATCTTTTATAATTACAAAAACCATGATTTTTCAGAATTCTTAAAATTGCCTCAATTTTATTCTGTCTGTTGTTCTACATTGCCTGAAAATGAAAAAGATATTAGTATTATAGCCACTTTATGTGCTGTATATTTTAAAGAGAAAGTTATCCATTTGACTGATGAAATTTCCCAAGAAAATTATCAGGCAAATAATATGATTAATAATATTCATGATTATTGGAAAAATTCTGATGGAGAAAATGCAAAGCGTTCTTATGAAATTTTGAAGAAAAATAATTTATTGAAAATCGTATGGGAATTAAGTTCTGATGCTAACAACATTCTGTGTTGTGATATAATAGACTTGATGGTTTCAAATGATGATGGTGATGCGTTCAATATTGAGAATCCTTTTAATGTTTTAATAAGAGTTCAGGATATTGAAAAAAAAGGGTTTAATATTTCTAATCTCATTACAAAATTCTTTGAGTATTCTAAATTAGAGGATGATGTTTTAATGATTGAGGATTTAAATTTGAGTTCAAATGATTATGTGATTTATAAAATTATAACTTCGAATAAGTCAGATAGAATACTTCGAAAAATCGAAAGTGAATTAAAAAAACTCGATGTTGAAGTTTTAAAAGAATCGTTATCTGTAAATGATTATTTATTTGATATTTTACTAAAAGTAAAAGAGTATAACAATCAGTTTTTCTTGGATAAATTAAACGATGCCTTATATGGATTCGTTTGTGGTTCTTTTTTTAAAAACAGCCCAATGCATAGCCTTAAAGATTGGCAAATAGAAAACTGGTCTAAAATTATTAAGCTACTGGAAGCTACTCATTATGATAATTTTTGTAAAAGGATAACTAAATTAATTGTTGATGAAAAGGAAAATTTAGAGGGAAGTTTTTTTGAATTAAATAACGAATTTATTAATAAGCAGTTCTTAATTGAATTGATTAATAAGGAAAAAGATATATTCACTCTTTATATTCAAGAAGCTTTGCAAGAACCGTCTAACATTGATAAATTAATATTTATAGAAAAATTATTTACCCTAGATAATGAGAAAAAAATAAAATTTGATAAAGGCTTTAAGGAGCTAATCAGGGATTATGTTTTTAGAATAAATACTGAAGACAATTCTGAAGAACTAATCAGAATATCTTCAATAATTGCTAAAAGGTTTTCCATTAATTTAGAGAAAGTGAAAGAATAAGCCTCTTGGTATTCTTAAAATTATCTCATTCAGCTGCACAAAAACCGTCTTTAGTCCAAGTATTCCTAAAGCCGGTTCTTTGTTTGCTTCATTTCGCTAATTTTAGGTAAAAAATGGAAAATCCTTTTGAACTTATTTTAGAAAGACTCGACAGAATTGAAAGAGCGATTGAAAGAATCAAAATTCCAGAGCAAAGACTACCAGTAAATGAATTAATGGATTTAAAAGAAGTTACGGCATATTTAAAAAGTTCGTCGTCGGCTATTTATAAACTAACATCTTCAAACGGAATACCACATTACAAGAACGGTAGAAAGGTATGTTTCAAGAAATCGGAAATCGATGATTGGGTATTTTCCAAACGGATAAAAACAATGGATGAAATAGAGGCTGAAGCAATGGAATACATCAGGAACAGTCCAAGATTTATTTCTTTAAGCAAACAGAAAAAGTAGCATTGTAAATAAAAACAACTGCTGTTACCGGTAGTTTTGTGCAATTCGGGTGCTTGGGTAATGGGGTATGTTGGTTTTGTGTTTGTTATGGTAAAAGATAAAGAGAAATCAAAAGGCATACTCATCCCAAACTTCACAAAGCCAGCCGGGAACAACAATTGTAACCCCCTGCACATAACACCTTCTTCCTTAAAAATCTCGACCGTCCACCTCACACGATTGTCGGTGGCTCCAGGGCAACATGTTTGGTAGCTTCCATCGCATCACCCGGCTACCAAAAATACCGCCCTTCACCACCGCCTTTAACAAGCGTCGTTTTTCAGAAGGAATTTTTAGGCAAAATTCATTTCAGAAGAAGTTTCCGTTTCCTGTTTTTAGCTTCTTTGTGTTTAAAGCGGTAGTAATAGTTTTGGCTTTGTAAGTGCTGTCCATTTTTCATAACACTATCCACAGTAAACTGAGCCTGCGACTTTCAACTCCAGTAAGCAGCACCCACAAAACCAAAAGCACCCCGCATAAGTATTGTTTCCTTATTTGTCAGTAGCATTGCCGTAATTGGTTTCACGCCAGCTCAATGCCTTACCATTCCATAACTAGGACCTCTTATTTATTTCTCACATTTCACTATTCACTTGTAAAGGCATCAAGCCGGCATAAAACCAATCAGAAGACCTTTCGTTTACAAATAAGGAAACAATACCCATGCTTCCGCTACTGCCACCGCACTATGAATGGTTTATAGTTGTTTTTTGGAGATGCCTTGCGTTTTCAGAACACCTCTTGTAATTTCCTTTTCATAAGTAGCCGTAGGCATCCCCAAAAATCAAACCCTAAGAAAGAGTATCAAATTTCGGTTCAGGTTGAAAGCATTTGTATTTGTTTCCTTTTTGGTATTTCAACCTGCCCCAAAATTCGATACCCTTTCAAGACCCCTGCCACATTGATACACGCCTTTGATTAGTAGTAAAAACACCTGATAGTTTTTCAGTTGAAACAATTCGGATATCAAAACAAAAAAGAAAAAAAAAGAAGGCAAAGTTTAGTTCCGGTTTTCAGAAAAGCAAGTTCAAGCCCTACGGGTTTCGGATAAAATCTCCACCCTATCGGGTAGTATTTTATCCGAAAAACTTGCTTTTCTGAAACCCTCCACTTGGCGGGATGGCTTTCTTTTTTTCTCTTTTTTCTTTTGAAGTAATTGTTGTGCGAGGCAAGGTCCGAGCATAACCCAAACATCCGGAGCCATGACAAACTACATTGTTAAAACCCACAGAAACGGCACTATTTACGCCAAACCACACGTATTCATCCTAAACAAAGGGATGAACAGCGGAAAGCCACAGAAAGCACCATTTACAAACAGCTTCGTAATTATCTTCTCAAACGAAGAGGATTGCGAAACGGTCTTCTGGATTGCGTTCAGCTTATGGAAGTCAAAATTTTGGCATATGTACCTTCGCGGTTCAGTCATTCCCTTTGTAAATCTGTACGATTTCAAAAAAGAGTTTTTCCCAAAAGTCACCCGATTAATCCAGGACCACGAGCAGCACCAAAAAAACATGCAGGCACTCAAACTCTTGGAACAGAAAGAAAAGCAATTCCAAGAAAACATAAATCTCATAAATGATTTACGAAAAACGATTTTATATCGCTATTACAAAGGATAATTCATTTGCTTGCGCTTCTATTCAGAGTAAACCAACGCATAACAGCAATATAAACGCACCAATTAAATAAAACGGTGAAAGGCAAAGCATTTGCCCATAGAAACGAAAAAAGCCCCGAATTTCGGAGCTCTTCATTTTTGATTGATACCGGTTAGATTACTTTTTCCGGTTCTGTTTTCTGTTCTTCTTCAGATTTTACAGCAGTTTGGGAAACTGCGGAAATTATACCGCCACCCAAAACCAAATATCCGGCAGCCGTGACCAGTCCGGCTGGCAAAGCTATTGGTGCAGCAATGATACTCCCGCCAACAGTTGCCAAAGCAAGCCCGATAGTGCGTAATACTTTGAACCATTTTGGAGTTGGTGCCTGAACTCTTTCCACAACATTCATTTTTCTATTTTTCATGATCTTGACTTTTTAAAAGTGATAGTTCTATTGTTTGTACTCTTTTTTCTAGGTATTCTACTTTTTGGTTGAGTAAATCGTTTCCGCTTTTAAACTCCGATTTGATGATTAAAGCCATTGTTTTGACTTCGACCAAATCTTTCTCCATTCTTTTGAAATCGGTGTGTAGTTGCTTAATAAAGTATGCCACAACCGAAAGCAGTAAGCTGATAAGTGTTCCAAAAAGTACTGTGAGGTTATTTACATTTTCCATCGCAAAATTGAAAGATTAGGTGTGAAACAAAAAATCCCTCAGACTAGCCGAGGGATTTGTCTTAACCTTTTTTAGAAAGCATCCTGTACTTTCAAACAGTTGCCGGTAGCAAACAAGTAGAAATTTGGTCCTACTTGTTGGTAGAACTCAATTCCGATACACTGTAAAACCGTTACGTTGGCAGTCGGAACCGTTCCGGCAGGTAGGGCAGCAGTAACCGTTGTAGCCGGAGCAGCTGCATACAAGTCCAAGAATCCGCTGAACTGTACATCGCTCACTTCATTCAGTGGCGCATCCATCGGCTCGTAACTGTTAGTAGTTGCATTGTACTCAAAGTCACTCACAACAGAAATTGTGTTGATTAAGCGGAAATGAGTAGAACCAGCAGGAGCATTCACCAGGTTAGCAGGATTAAAAGCTGGGATTACAAAATCCGCTGAATCTCTTCCCGCGTCATGTGTTACTGTGAATGGAGCATTGAAAATACCATTCAAGGAAGTGTTTTTGTCAAACTCAAACCCGATGAGGTAATTTCTCTGAGAACTGATTTCAATTTTTCGGTACCCTCTGGCTTCGGTTTGGTCTTCCAAATTGATTTTTTTCATGATAGCGGTCAAACGTCCTGCGACCTGAGTGTCGGACATTTGCTTCATTAATTGAGAAAGTCCGGTTCGAACCGATTTCCCTGCTTTGGCGCAAGCGCCAAATTCGTTCATGTTCTCACGAGTTCTTTCAAACTCTGGAGCAGTTAAAACTTGCTCCCCTGAAGGACCGCCAACCATTCCGGCAAAGTAGCCTTCTTGTCCTTTAATTTTGAAGTGACGAACATCTCCTAGAGTTCCCACATACTTTAAAACGCCTTTCTGTCTAGCCATTTTCTTTAGATTTAAATTGTTATTAATAAGATTAAACTGATAAGTCAAAGTTCAATTATTATCTTTGAAATGTCAATACTTAAATAACTGTAAATCAATGCAATACAGCGCAAAAGCACCGTACACAGTGGAAACCCACTGGCAAATTGACGAAGTCCTTGACGGAGACAGCATCATCATTTGCAATCAATTCACCCAAAAGAGAAAAGAAATCCGATTATATGGTTTAGATGCACCGGAAGTGAAGTTAAACCGCAAGATGATTGAGGACGAAGAGAAAAGCCATTTGCCGGCTCATTATTTACTTCAATTAGGTTTGCAATCCTTACACTTCGTTTTGTCGGTTGCACCGCCTAAAACGGCTGTAACGATTATTACTGAACAGGATAACTATTATGACTATTGGAATAGGCAATTAGGTTATGTAATTCTTCCAGGAGGGGAATGTTTAAATGATTTGCTTTTGATTAATGGGTATGCAAAAGCAGTACAACAGTACTACTGCGGTAGGTTGGCAGAGTTCCAAGAACTAAACCGGCAAGCACAGCTCAATAGAGTGGGGCTTTACAGGGATTTAAAAGTATTCTGATTTGTTGTACCTATGTTGTACTAATGAAGATTAAAAAGGTAAGAATAGTAGTAAAATAAGGTGGTTACAGGCGCATTGACACTAAACCGCTGTTAGCAGCTGTATCTTATTTTAATATTCTGACTCAAATTTTGAGTAATCGTTTATGATATAACTTGCATTTTTCGATTTCCAAAATTCATTATTGAGTTCAAAATCTGAGATTGGTAACGATACTGATTCAAAATTATAGTAGTTTTTCTTTTTATCAAGTATTTTGCAATTACATATTTTAGTTTTAATAGGTATTGCAGATATTGTTACTGTTTCATTGCGACCATTTTCCCATTTCTTTTTGATGGTTTGAATTTTTTTTGCGTTGCTTTTTAAAAACTCTCGAAATATCTTTTGTTTATTTTCAAATTCTTTTGTGAATTCAAATTTGGATTCAGTTGTAAATGTATAGAAATTAGAAGCTTTTCCCATACAACAATCATCGTAAGCATTGCTTGTATAGAATAGATTTAGAAATAGAGGTGAGAAATCAAATTCGAACTTATCATTTAGTTTATCTGATTCAGCAATCCAATATGAGAATCTTCCTGGATGTAAATTATCATTTTGTTTGACATCGAAAATTAATACGATATAATTTTTTTCAACAAGATTTTGAGTAAATCCAGATGTATTAATCATTATTAAAAATATGAGTAAAAAATATCTTTTCACTGAATTTGGTTTTTGCGTTTAGTTTTTTTGATATAGCTGCTAACGTCCCGCCGGCTTTGTGTCAGGCGGGGATTTTTATTACTGACGCTTACAAATATACCGAAAAGTATGAAAGAAAAAGCTTCAAAATGAAGAAGAAAATGCAAACACTTACCATTACCGATAAATCCCCAAAACCCCGCTTGCACAAAACCGCTGTTAGCTGCTGGTTTTGATTTTACTCTCTACAAGTTCTATAATTTTCTCATAGTTTTCCTTACCAATTTCTATTTTCCCGAAGATAAATGGTTTGTCTGTTTTTGTGAATAAAAATATTGTTTCATCAATAATTTTATATGCCGCAAAATCTTTCCACTCCAAATTAAAATCGCCTTGGAAATCTGAATATTTAAATGAATTATCAAAAAATTCCCAAGTAGAAATTGGATTTTTATTGTAAAGATTTATTGTTTCTTGTTTTTCTTTATTGAGTCTTTTTAAAAGAGATTTTCGCTTGAAAAATTTGACATAGTATGGAATAAGATTTCCAAAGGCAAAACATAATAATGCAAATGCAAAGAAATTTGGTTTATTGTAAAGTAAAATTAAGCTAACAAAAAGTAAAGCGAATCCAATATAATTTGACTTTTTATAATAAGTAATTTCGTTACTATATGCTATGTCATAAAGTAGTTGTAATTGTTTTGTATAAATTTCTTCGTTGAATTTAATTTCAAATTTCATTTCGATTCCATTTCGTCGAGTAAACTAGCAGCTAACGTCCCGCCGGCTTTATGAAGTGGCGGATTTTTTATTACTGATGTTTACAAATATACCTAAAAGACTGAAAGAAAAAAGCCTCTTTCGGAGAAAGAAAAATATTCACTGACCATTACCGATAAACAATGACCTTAGCCATTTCATAAAACCGCTGTTGTGCGTTCGTTGTTTCTCATGATTAAGTTTCCAAAATCGCTTTCCTTTTCGAATACTGAAAATTTCAAATTCTGTAAACCTTTCTCCAACTCCAATAATTATTTGTAAATCATTAATATTCCATAACTCCGTTGGTCTTCCATATCCATCATCTTTCCATTCGTTTGGATTTCCAAAATATGTTTTCATGAGCTCCGAATATTTTTCATACGTTTTCCAAGGCTCACCGTTTTGTTCTTCAAATTCTACTGATTCGAGTTTGTTATTGTAGTTATTGTAATCATTTCTAATTACAGACACATTAAGTCTTTGTCCGCCTAAACATAATTTATTTCGCCACTTTAAGATGTATCCATTTCTACATATTTCAGGATTATCAATTTTGCGAAGTGTTTCAAAATCTTCAAACCATAATAAAGTGTTCCCAGAATCTTCAAAGTGTATTCCTTTATCTAAATTAAATGGTGTTTTCATCTTGCAGTTTTTTACAATGACGCACAACGTCCCTCCGGCTTTGTGGAGGTGGGGATTTTTGTCACTGACGTTTACAAATATACCGAAAAGATTGAAAGAAAAAACTTGAAGTGAAGTAAAGACTTTTGATGTCAGATCGTCCCATTATACACCAAAACCCCACTTGCACAAAACCGCTGTTATGTGACGGCTTTCCTTTTTTACATTTAATTTTATTGATTTTCTAATTGTTGTTTTACGTGCTTCAAAGCAGTTTTGGTGCAGAAAATTTGATAAGGAACTGAAAAAAATGGTCCAACTAATTTAGTCAAAATGTTTCCTGGTGTCGAGTAAGTTTTAATTTTAAAAATTAACTTGTCGTTAAGTTGCTCAATTGTAAAAGTTGAAACTCCTTTTTCAACGTGTCCTTCAAGTGTCTCGTAACTAAATCCTTTTTTATTGATTTGATCAATTATTTCATTTATTCTTACTCCAAAAATTATTTTTTGCGAAAATGACTTTATTGGTGGAATGTAAACTTGTTGCGCAATTGTGTCGTTTATTTCCATTTTCCTTTTCTCATCAGTCCATTGGGTTTTAAAGGTCATAATGTTGTCAGGAAAGATTTGATAATCGAAAAGGAAATTAAGATCTAGTTCGTCAAATTTTTTTGTCGTTTTAATACTTACGGTCGTAGTTTTTTCTTTTAATCGAGCTTTGTTATAGACCATCACTTTTTTGGTCTTTAAGAACTCAAGGTGTTGCTTGAACTTGTTTTTCTGGTCTGTCAGATAAATTCTCATTGTCTGTTCGTAAAAGTCAATATAATTCCAATCAAATTAATTATCCAATGTAGTCCAATTGCGAACATTAGATATACAAGCCAAACAAGTCCCGAACCGCCTGAACTGTTAAATTTCAAGTTGTAAAAGAATAGTCCACTATAAAGTCCTGCAATTATTAAATTTATAATTACAGTTTTTAGTCGGTTTTTACTTCTTACTGCTAATATACTAAGTGTCAGCCCAAAAATCAGGTAGCAAAAAAGTAGATATAAATTGTCTTCGCTCATTGTTTGCTCTAATTTTTTTTAAGCTGTCGCATAACGTCCCGCCGGCTTTAAGAAGTGGCGGATTTTTATTACTGATGTTTACAAATATACCGAAAAGATTGAAAGAAAAAGCCTCACTTCGGAGAAGAAAATATTCACTGACCATTACCGATAAATCCCTAAAACCGCCATTTCTTAAAACCGCTGTTATGTGCTGGCTTTAATTAAAAAGTTGCTTTTTTTCTGTTTTCCTCAGTTTGTTTTTCTATTCTATTTTTTTCTTCATAATTGTAGATAATATCCTTTTCATTAAGTTCTTTTCTAATTGAGAAAGGGTAGAAAATACTAATCAAACCAGCTACTGTTAAAAACATAAAAATAGTTTGAAGCCAAAGATTTTCCGATATGTATTTTATTAAGTAATTATCACTGTAATAATTCACTAAATAAAAAATTATAGAGATTGTAAATGCAATAGCGAAAACAAAAATTGTCCATTTTTTTCTTGAAACTGTTTCTTTGAAAGATAATTTATCTCTATAATATTTTTTGCTCATAACGTTTTCAAGTTTAAATATTTGACTGCAATTTTCACGCAAAGTTGGCCGCTTGCACATAACGTCCCGCCAGCTTGCTGCAGGTGGGGGATTGTTTTCCCAAAAGTATCAATTTAAGATTAAGTTTACAAACACAAAACCAACAATAAATTTAGCCCTAAAGCCCCACTTGCTGCAAACTGCTGTTATGCGACGTTGCTTATTTTCGTTTTAGATTTAGAAATTAGGGAAAATAGATGGAAAAAAACAAAAAGATGGATAAAATTAATCCCAATTACCCAATCATTAATCTCAGAACCTTTTGAACAGATTAAAAAAACATTGAAAATTTTGAAACTCAGCGTAGATTTTAAATCTCCTTCACTGTATAGAAAAAATGATAAATCAGGGCCTAATAGAAATTTGAAGCTAAAACCAAATAGCATTAATGAGAAAGCTTGAATGAGATTTGTAGCGCACAAATAATGGTATGCATATTTTTTGGTAATGTGAAAAACACAATAAATTGAAACAATAGAATTAATAATAAAAAAAATATATTTAAGAAAAATATTTCCCGAAATCATATCTGCAATTGCAAGAGCAATTATGGCCGCATTTACCAAAAGGATATAAGATAAAGTAAATTTATTCATCATGAAGGTTTAGTTTTTTGCGATGTCGCATAACGTCCCGCCGGCTTTATGCAGTGGCGGTTTTCCACTCACGGAACTTCACAAATATACCGAAAAATTTCACAAAACATTCCAAAAAATCCCAAGCCCCGCCATTGCTTAAAACCGCTGTTAACGGCTGGCTGTTTAGCAAGGTGACCAATATTCAAATGTTATTAGTTTTCCATTTTTTATTTCAAATCTTATTCCATTATCATATTCAGAATGTTGAATAATAAACGCACCGTTTGATTCGCTTCCTATAAGTTCAATAATTTGTTTACCAAATATTTCTACTAATTCATTCAATGTTGTTTCACAAGTTAATTTGTGTTTTTGGTAATGTAGAATTAAAGATTTGTCATTTTCAAAATCAACTTTATCTATAACATACTTTTCATTTTGATTTCCAGTAAATTTTACACTTCCGTAATCTAAACTATAATATGTTGCACCTTGTTCTTCACTAGAAAAATCACCGCATTCATAATTAGAAATGTATTCCTTTTTGGGGTTTCCAAGCTGTTCGATTATTTGATTTTTTGAAGAATATAAACTCAAACCTTTGAATTTTATTTCATCAAAATCCAAATTTTGTGCAAAACTTATTTTCGTAAAAAAAAGGATTATCAAAATGATTGCGTTTCTTTCCATATCGTTTTTTTCAGCTTGCCGTTAACGTCCCGCCGGCTTTGTGTCAGGCGGGGATTTTTGTTACTGACGTTTACAAATATACCGAAAAGTTAGAAAGAAAAAAGTTGAAAAGAAGCAAAGACTTTTGGTTCCAGATCGTTCCATTACACACCAAAACCCCGCTTGCACAAAACCGCTGTTATAAGCCGTTTTTATTATTTATACTGATAGAACACAACTCTTCCTTTATTTTCTGGTTTGTCAACACGGATTAACTTTTCTTCTGGGTAAACATCTAAAATTTTTAGAGTGTCTTGACAATCTATGATTTGATTTAGTTTTTCATCTAGTTTGATCATAAATCCCACACCAATGTTTTCTCTATCAATTGTGTCTAACTCAATTTGGTATTTTTGATAAAGCTCATTTTGTCCGTATTTATATTCGGTTATCTTGTCAAGTGTTCCATTTGAGTTTAATATGAAAGCATATTCTAAATCATGAAATTTCTTATCTACAACGAATGGATGAGTAATTTCATCACTGTTTGTTAACTCTTTTACATTGTCAAAATTTCCAATTGTTTTAGAACTAATGTCATGATTAAAAACAATGTATTTTGCAGTAATCATTGAATTTTCAGGTAATTTAGAGCAACTTACTATTAGTATTGTTAGAGCTAAAATATTTAGTGTTTTCATCATTAGAGGTTTCGTTTTTTTAAAATGGCTTATAACGTCCCGCCGGCTTCGCGCAGGTGGGGGATTGTTTTCCCAAAACTAACAATTTAAGATTAAGTTTACAAATACAAAACCAACATTAAATTTTGCCTTAAAGCCCCACTTGCTCGAAACCGCTGTTGTGTGTAGTGCTTTTTAATTTCTAACTATTGTTTTTTGTTTTTCTAGATCAATCCATTTTTGAATTAGTTGGTATTGTTTTGGTTCTTCTTTTGGATAGTTTTCTCCATTTTTATTCCAAATTTCCACACAATCAATAATTCCATTTGACAAATGAATAGAAACATCTGCTAAAATATTTAGTGATTCGTTTATTAATTCTAAACCATCAATCCTTTCAATTGGATTCCCATCAACATCTTTAGTCAAACAATTTGCTGTTGATATTTTGTGATTTGTAATATTTGGTTCTGCTTCAAAATTGATGAAAACTCCAACTCCTGTATGTTCTTGATTCCCTTCTTTTAGAAATGGAATTTGACAACGCAAGTTTTTTTCGTTTTCTAACCCGTCAAGTATTAAATCAAGTATATCAAGTATAAGTTGAGATTTTATCATTTGTTAATTAAGTATCGATTTCACATCGTTGAGCCAGCATTACACACAACGTCCCGCCGGCTTTGTGTCAGGCGGGGATTTTTATTACTGATGTTTACAAATATACCGAAAAGTCTGAAAGAAAAAAGTTGAAAAATAAGAGAGAAGTGCAAACACTGACCATTACCAATAAACACCCAAAACCCCGCTTGCACAAAACCGCTGTTAGGCGCTGCTTTTTGTTTCTAATATATCAAGTCTATCTATCCTCCAATAAATATATTCTCCAATAACTTTTTCGTCATTTGTTGGTAAATGTATTTCCATTATAATGTCGCCAAAATCGACCACAGTTGGATTTATAGAAACTATTTGACCGTAAGCCAAATAGGAACAAAGTCCTTTTTCCAATATTAGACTTTTTATTTTCTCTTTGTTTTCAGAAAAAATTACATTCCAATCTAATGGATAATCAAGTGAAGTAAATTCAACTAAGTAATCTTTTTGTTCTTCAAATTTTTCTCCCCAAAAAAAGGCTTCAATTTGCTTTCCGTTTTGTGTTGTAAAAGTTATTTTTCCTTCTAGTGGATCAAATAATTCAATTTTATCTACTCGTAAAGTATTGGTCATCATGTTTTTGAGTTTCGTTTAGTCAAGTTGCGCCTAACTCATGTATATACGCAGTCCCAGCCTAAATACATTTGTTTATAAATTCGTTTAAAATCAGGATGTTGCGAAAATATATTGTAAAAAATGCATTTCGTTTTTGTGAATATATTCAAAATATATTTTTTGCAAACTGATCGTTTTCAAATATAGAAAATAATTATAAGTTGTCAAGTGGACTAATGATTTTTCTGATAGTTTTATCGGAAACATGGGTGTAAACAAAAGTGGTCTTAATGTCATTGTGACCCAGTAGTTCTTGTATAAATCGAATGTCTGTCCCGTTTTCCAGTAAATGCGTGGCAAAACTGTGGCGTAAGCTGTGAATGCCCACTTTTTTGCAGATGTTGGCTTTCTTCAACGATTTCTTAAAAACTTCCTGCACAGCACGGGAACTGTATTGGCCGCCATATTGTCCTTCAAATAAATAAACTTTTGGTTTGTATTCAATATAGTAGGAGCGAAGCTGCTCGAGTACGCTATCGGGCAAATTTACAAAACGATCCTTTTTTCCTTTGCCCCGTTCTATATGCACCCGCATGTTTTTACTGTCTATGTTCGCTATTTTTAAGTTGATTATTTCGCTCAGTCGCAATCCCATGCCATAACAGAGCTTGAGCATGGTATTGTGTTTTAAATTTTCTGTGGCATCAAGAATTTTGCGCACTTCATGCATGTTGAGTGCTTTAGGCAGTTTGCTTTGTTTTTTTGGTCGCGGAATCTCCAGGAAAATCTTCTCCTGAAACAGAACTTTTTCATAGTAGAATTTTACTGCGTTGATTCTGCTGTGCAGCGTGTTTTCTGTTAATCGGAGATCATCAATGCAATAAATAAGATAGCTGCGAACTTCTTTCTCGCCGCATTCCCGGGCCGGATAATCTTTTAAAAAATAAAGGTATTGCGCAAACTCGTTCACATAGGATCGAATAGTATTCGGGCTGTAGCCTTTAAGTTTAAGTTGGTGTATCAAACGATCTATTTCATCACGATTACCATTTGAAATTTTCGACAGTACGCGTTTTCCAACGGTATACACCTCCGGCAGATTAAAAAGTGTTCTGTATTCAGCAGTATCAGGAACATACCACGCATGAAATGCAGAATTCCATTGCGCCCCTTTGAGTTTTTTTATCTGGTTCTTAAGGGCTTCAGTATATTCAAATCGGATGAAGATAACCTGCTTACCGTTATATTCTTCAGCAGAAAAAGTAAAAGGCGTAAAATCGTTCATAAGGCGTATAGTTAAGTAACAAATATAATAAAAGAGTAATTAAAATCTGACTTTTTATAAATTTGTTTTATGTTGAAAAAATGGCTGACAAATGCTGAAAAACTTGACGAAAATATTGCTGTGAGATTAAAAATATGTTTTACATTAGCAGTTAAATAGCACGATTATGATTTCAGAAGCTCAGTTTCAAAAAGAACTCGAAATAATAATAACAAATGCCATCAGGGAAGATGTAGGAGATGGCGATCACAGTTCTTTGGCCTGTATTCCGGCTTTGGCTACAGGAAAAGCGAAACTTTTGGTAAAAGACGAGGGTGTAATTGCAGGCGTTGAATTTGCCAAAATGGTGTTTCAGCATGTCGACCCGAATCTTGAAGTAGAAGTATTCATTAACGATGGTGCCCATGTGAAATATGGTGATGTCGTGTTCCATGTTTCAGGAAGTTCGCAATCAATTCTTAAAGCGGAACGTTTGGTTCTGAATGCTATGCAGCGGATGAGTGCGATTGCCACTAAAACCAAAGTGTTTGTTGGTTTATTGGAAGGAACTAAAACCAAAATTCTGGATACCCGAAAAACTACACCGGGAATTCGTGCCATCGAAAAATGGGCGGTTAAAATTGCCGGGGGTGAAAACCATCGTTTTGCTCTATATGATATGATCATGTTAAAGGATAATCATATTGATTTTGCAGGCGGAATCACCAAAGCCATTGAGAAAACGAACGCTTATCTTAAAGAACAGAACCTCGATTTAAAAATTATCGTGGAAGCCCGTAATCTTGACGAAGTGGCAGAAATTCTTCAAAGCGAAGGTGTTTACCGAATTTTGTTGGATAATTTCGATTTTGAAACTACCCGAAAAGCGGTGGAAATGATTGGAGATAAATGTTTAACAGAATCTTCCGGAGGAATAGATGAAACTACGGTACGGGAATTTGCAGAATGTGGAGTGGATTTTGTTTCATCCGGAGCACTAACCCATTCGATTTATAATTTAGATTTAAGTTTGAAAGCTCTATAGTGTATAAAACCATAGCCACACTTAAGCCGTATATAAGCCATACTTAAGCCGTACTTAAGCCGTACTTAAGCCATACATAGTCCATGTAAAGCCGTGTAAAAAATTATGTCAAATAGATGTAAAATCACTAACAACTAATTACTAACCCTTAACTAAAAAATGTCCAAAGAAATAGAAGAATATATCGAGAAAATTCCGGTGCTCAATAAGCTCATGGCTTTTTGCAAGAAAGTGACTGTTCCGGGTTTGGAAGGTACGTCCCTCTATGAAATATTGGAATTGTACGGAATCGGAATTGCTCAAGGTGCTTTTTCCTACCGTGCTGCTGCCATTGCTTTTAGCTTTTTCATGGCACTTTTTCCGTTTGCACTGTTTATTCTGAACCTGATTCCGTATATCCCATTGGAAGGTTTTCAGGAAGACTTTCTGCAATTCGTTGCCGACAGTGTGCCGCCAAACACCTATGAAGCTATAGAAGCAATTCTTAAGGATATTATGAATAACTCCTATAAGAGCTTACTTTCTTTTGGTATCCTTACAGCAATATTCTTGATGTCCAACGGATTAAATGCTGTTTTGGGCGGATTTCAGTCTTCTTATCATATTGAGATAAAAAGAGGTTATTTCCGTCAGTACGCCGTTGCTATTGGTTTGTCGCTGATTTTTACTTTCCTGCTGATTATAACTATATCTTCCATAGTAGTTTCCGAAGTTTTTATTCAGAAATTTTCAAACAGGTTCCAGTTGGATGATGCTTTACTGGTCCAATGGGCGCGAAACGCTTTCCTTTTGACAATGCTTTTTGTTGGAAGTTCCGTTTTGTTCAAATATGGAACCAGGGAAACGAAACAGATTCCTTTTTTTAATGCCGGAGCGATGTTAACAACCGTTTTGGTTATCGTGACTTCTTATGTTTTTGGAATTTATGTAGTGCGGTTTGCCAGCTACAACGAATTGTACGGGTCAATTGGTACGCTTCTTGTTTTAATGTTTTATATATGGATTAACTGTATGATTTTATTGTTGGGGTTCGAATTGAACGCAATAATCAATAATCATAAAAGAAAAAATACTATATTTAACGGAAACAAAAACAAAAAACAGCCATTATGAAAAAACAATTCTTAACCTTATTATTGGTAACCGTAGTTGGTTTATTTTCGGCAAAAGCCCAGACAACAGAAGTGGGCGGAGTTAAAGTAGCGCAAAAGGTAACGCTCGAAGGACAAAACTTAGTGCTCAATGGAGCCGGAATCCGTGAAAAAATGTGGATTGACTTATATGTGGGTGCTTTGTATCTTCCCAAAAAGAGTAATAATGCTGCTGAAATCATCAATAGTGCAGATGCGGGAGCAATAAAACTGACCATCATTTCCGGAATGATCACCAGCGAAAAAATGATCGATGCCGTAAACGAAGGATTTGAAAATTCAACCAATAAAAATACAGCACCTATAAAAGCTAAAATCGCCCAGTTTAAAGCTTGCTTTAAAGATGAAATTAAAAAAGGAGACGTGTTTGATATTGTGAACGTACCCGGAAAAGGCGTAGTAGTTTCCAAAAACGGAAAAGAAAAAGGGGTTATCGATGGTGCTGATTTCAAAAAAGCGTTATTCGGAATCTGGTTGTCAGGAAAACCGGCCGATAAAAATCTTAAAGAAAAGATGCTAGGCAAATAATCCTTTTCTAAACTATAAATCAAAGCAGACTGCCTGAAAGAAAGCGTATGCTGTCTGAAAGAAAATGCCTTATCTGTCATTCCGACGCAGGAGGAATCTTAAAATCAATGTTTTTAACATTATGAGATTCCTCCTGTCGTCGGAATGACAGTTTTTTAGAACACCTCTTTTTTTTTGTTTTTGGAGCGATTGGTCTGGGCTTCATTGGTTTCTATGATCCTGCTTCCAGAAAGCTTTCGGGACGCTCTATCTTTTTATCGGGTCATGGAGGCTCTCGAAATGCCCCGATAAAAAGGATGCCACTCCTCCCGATAACCATCGGGACAGGGCTAAGAGATAAACTTTAAAACCTTTTGGAGCGTTCGGGAATAAATCCTTTTCATGCCTTAAAGTCAAAACCGAAACACAGATATCACAGATGCAAACAACACAGATTTTCACGCATTTAATAATCCTTAATCCATAATTCCTAATTCGTAATTCGTAATTCGTAATTCGTCTTATATTTGTAACTCAAAAGAAATCTATGCCGCATTTTGTCGAAGTCGTTTTGCCGTTAGCCTTGCCCAAGACCTTTACCTATCTGGTTTCGGAAGCCGAGTACCACTACATAAAAAAGGGTATGCGTGTGGCAGTACCATTCGGTAAAAGTAAAATCTACACGGCTTTGGTTATCGATTTACATCAGAATGCACCAACACTTTATCAGGCAAAGGAAATCCATCAGATATTAGACGAAACTCCGGTTGTCAACGAACATCAAATCGAGCATTGGCAGTGGATTGCAAACTATTATATGTGCTCAATAGGTGAAGTATTTAAAAGTGCCCTGCCGTCCGGATTTCTTTTGGAAAGTGAAACCATCATTTCCGCAAAAAAAGAAGCGGAGATTGACGATAAGAAACTTTCGGACAGTGAGTATCTCATCTATCAGGCCCTGCAACAGCAATCGGCTTTAAAAGTAGAAGACATCGTCTCTATTCTCGGGAAGAAAAACGTGTTCCCTGTTTTAAATACGATGCTGGCAAAAAACGTATTGGTGCTCCAGGACGAAGTTGCTGAGAAGTACAAGCCCAAACTAACGCGTTACATTCGTTTACAGGAAGAATTTTTACAGCAGGAACAATTATCGGAACTAATGGAAATCCTATCCCGCGCCCAAAAGCAGCGCGAACTGGTAATGCATTATTTTCAGTTGCAGGCGAAAGAGAGAAAACCGGTTTCGGCGAAGCAGTTGCTGGAAATTTCAGGGAGTACTTCGGCAGTAGTAAAATCATTGGTGGATAAGGGTATTTTCGAAGAATATTATATAGCCGAAGACCGGGTTTCGTTTGAAAAAGAAGAAGAGTCCGGTTTTCAGTTGAGTCTTTCGCAGCAAAAAGCCTTTGATGAAATAAAAGAATGTTTCGAACAGCATGCGGTTACCTTATTGCATGGCGTGACAGCTTCGGGTAAAACCGAAATTTACATCAAATTAATTGAAGAAATTATAAGTCAAGGGAAGCAGGTTTTGTATTTGCTTCCTGAAATAGCATTAACCACACAGCTGGTAACAAGGCTAACGGCTTATTTTGGAAATCAGGTGGCTGTTTTTCATTCAAAATATTCCAATAACGAAAGGATAGAGGTGTGGAATCAGGTGCTTCAAAATTCTGAAAAAGCTAAGATTGTCATCGGGGCGCGTTCAGCGTTGTTTTTGCCATTCTCCAATTTGGGACTGATTGTCATAGACGAAGAACACGAACAGACTTTCAAACAATTCGATCCTGCGCCACGCTATCATGCCCGTGATGCGGCTATCGTTCTCGCATCACAGCACAAAGCCAAAGTATTGCTGGGTTCTGCGACGCCGAGTCTGGAAACCTATCACAATGTAAAGGCAAAAAAATACGGATTGGTAGAACTTTTTGAACGCTTTGGGAATGTTGTCCTGCCTCAAATCTATCTGGTTGATTTAAAAGACAAGTATAAACGGAAGAAAATGAACGGGCATTTCAGCGATGATTTGCTGGAAGCGATGACGGAATCTTTGTCTAAAGGCGAACAGGTGATCCTGTTTCAGAATCGTCGCGGTTATTCCCCTTTCGTGGAATGTATGACGTGCGGACACGTTCCGCAATGTCCCAGCTGCGATGTGAGTCTGACGTATTACAAATTCAAAAACCAATTGCGTTGTCATTACTGCGGCCATTCGATTGCAAATCCAACACATTGTCATGCTTGTCAGTCGGTGGATTTGTCTACGAAAGGTTTTGGTACGGAGCAGATTGAAATCGAGTTGAAAACACTGTTTCCGGAAAAAACTATCGGAAGAATGGATCAGGATACCACAAGAGGCAAATTCGGATACGAGAAAATTATTGATTCGTTTAAGAATCAGGAAATAGATGTTTTGGTGGGGACACAAATGCTGGCCAAAGGATTGCATTTCGATAATGTAACGTTGGTAGGTGTGATGAATGCCGATAATATGCTGAACCAGCCGGATTTCCGTTCACACGAGCGTGCCTATCAGATGATGATGCAGGTGTCGGGACGAGCGGGAAGGAGTGAGAAATCCGGAAAAGTGATGATTCAGACCTATAATCCGTACCACAATATCATTCAGCAGGTAACGCACAACGATTACAATGGTATGTATAATGAGCTGGTGTATGAGCGTCATAATTTTAAATATCCACCGTATTACCGTTTGGTAAAACTAACATTAAAGCATCGGGATTTTGATAAGCTGAAAGAAGGTTCGTTGTGGTTGTATAACGTTTTGGTGCAGCAGCTTCAAATTCCTGTTTTGGGGCCGGAAGAACCAGCTATAAGTCGGATCCGAAACGAATATATCCGTACAATCCTGATTAAGATTCCGAATCAGAACCATTTGGGGCAAACAAAAAAAACTATCCAGCGCGTGCTGAATAGTTTTGAGGCAATTGTTCAATATCGAGCTATAAAAGTTACAATTAACGTCGATAATTATTAACCGTTTTCAATAGCTTTTACCAGGTCTTCTTTTTTGTTACGGCTCAACGGAATTTTATTCGTGCCGATTTCTGCAAATTTGCTGTTGAATTTTTCAATTTTATCAATGTTTACAATAAAGGATTTGTGAACACGGATAAATTTTTCTTTGGGTAATTCGTTTTCAAAGGCTTTCATGGTTGATAGAACCAGGTGGTTGTCTTCTTCGGTAATTACTTTAACGTAATCGCCGTAAGCTTCTATCCATTTGATTCGTGAAATGTAAATTTTCAGTTTTTTCAGGTTGCTCTTGATAAAGATGTGTGGGCTTTCTTCTTCACCGCCGTTTTCTTTACTTAACGAGATCATGCTAATGGCTTTTTTTACTGCCTGGGCAAAGCGTTCTCGTGTAATTGGTTTGTGAAGGTAATCCGTCGCGGCATAATCAAATGCTTTTACCGCATACTCGGCCTTGGAGGTAATGAAAATTACCTGTGGTTTTGCTTTTAAACCGTCCAGTAGGTCAAAACCATTTATGACAGGCATTTCGATGTCTAAAAAAACCAAATCCACATTCTTGTTTGTGATACAGTTTTTGGCTTCCACAGCATTAGAAAATTCGCCTACAAGCTCCAGATTTGGGTTGTCGTTTACCAGTTTGGTAATTGTCAATCTTTGGATGCTACTATCATCAACTACTATACAATTTATTTTCATAAGCTTAGTGGTTAAGAATTATTATCGAAATAAAAATAATTAAATTGTTTCAATATCCAAAGGAAATATGTGAAAAAGTTGCATTTCGTCTAAAATACCTAAAATGGTATTGCGGGTTAAATATAAATCGCTATTTTTGCACCCAATTTTATAACAAATAAATATTTTTACTATGAATCATTATGAAACTGTTTTCATCTTGAATCCCGTTTTATCTGAACAACAGGTAAAGGAAACAGTTAGCAAGTTTGAAGATTTTCTTACTTCTAAAGGAGCAGAGATGGTATCAAAAGAGGATTGGGGCTTAAAGAAAATGGCTTACGAAATCCAACACAAGAAAAGTGGTTTTTACCATTTGTTCGAATTCAAAGTATCTGGAGAGATTTTAATCGCTTTGGAAACTGAATTCAGACGTGACGAAAGAGTTATGCGTTTCTTAACTGTAAGTTTAGACAAACACGCGGTAGCTTGGGCAGAAAGAAGAAGAGCAAAATTAAAAGCAGCTAAAGCATAATTATTATGGCAACTTTACAACAATCCGCTTCAGGAAAAAAAGACGGAGATATCAGATATCTAACGCCTTTAAATATAGAAACTAACAAAACTAAAAAGTATTGTCGTTTCAAAAAATCTGGAATCAAATATATCGATTATAAAGATGCAGATTTCTTATTGAAATTCGTTAACGAGCAAGGGAAAATTCTTCCTCGTCGTTTAACAGGAACTTCATTAAAATACCAAAGAAAAGTGTCTGTAGCTGTTAAGAGAGCTCGTCACTTAGCTTTAATGCCATACGTGGCCGATTTATTAAAATAATTAAAAATTACAGTTGTTGGTTTCCGATCAAATGGAACCTAACTTCTAAAATATAAGGACAACAACATGGAACTTATTTTAAAACAAGACGTTCAGAATTTAGGATTTAAAGATGATGTAGTATCTGTAAAACCAGGTTACGGTCGTAACTTCTTAATCCCTCAAGGTTTTGCTATTTTAGCTACGCCTTCTGCTAAAAAAGTTTTGGCTGAAAACCTAAAACAAAAAGCACACAAAGAGGCTAAAATTGTTGCTGATGCAAAAGCTATCGGTGAGGCTTTAAAAGCTTTAGATATCAAAATTATTGCTAAAGCTGGTGGTGAGAAATTATTCGGATCAGTTACTAATGCTGACATCGCTCAAATTTTAGAGAAAAACGGTCAATCTATCGACAAAAAATTCATCACTTCAGGTATCGTTAAACGTACTGGTAAATACACTGCTTCAGTTCGTTTACACCGTGATGTAATAGTTGAATTAGCTTACGAAATTATCGCTGAACAAGCTTAATTTTTGAAAAGATAAATAGAAAAGTCCCGATGTAAATCGGGACTTTTTTTATAAATTTATAACTTTAGATTTCCCGATTCAAACACTTCGGATTCAAAATGAAATATACACGTCTTACAAAGGAACAACTGGAAGAACTGCATCCGGAATTTATTAACTTTCTGGCCTCACAGTCTATTGACAAAAGTGAATGGGATACCATCAAGAATAAAACACCGGAAGTGGCTGAACAGGAAATTGATGTTTTCTCTGATTTGATTTGGGAAGGGGTTTTGGGTAATGCGAAGTATCTGGAGCATTATTCTAAAAATTATATTTTCCTTTTCCACTGTACGGAGATTCATATGATGACGATTATTATTCGTTCCCTGATACCGGAAGTGGATCTGCTTAAAAAAGAGGGTTTGCAATGGTTGAGCGATAATTTGTTTACAGATAATGTTGAAATTCAGCGTGGTCAAAAAGTTTTTGCAGATGATCGTAACATGGAAATCTTCAATTTGATTCAGCAGGGAGCTATTTTTACACAAGGGGAATTGTTTGAACAGATGAACGGCATTTTAGAGCAATAGTTTTACTCTTTTAAAAAAGGATATTCGAAAAATTGGTTTAAATTAGTTGCATAAAACTAATCTTGCCAATTTTTCTTTTTTATGGATGTTTTGCAGACGATTCAAGCCCTACGGGATGAACTTAATCAGCATAATTACAATTATTATGTATTGGATAATCCCACGATTTCCGATTATGATTTTGATATAAAACTCAAAGAACTTCAGGTACTTGAAGCAAAACACCCCGAATATTTTGATGAAAATTCACCTACCCAAAGAGTAGGGGGAGCCATCACGAAAAACTTCGAAACTGTCCAGCATGAATACCGCATGTATTCACTGGATAACTCGTATTCCAAAGAAGATTTACTGGATTGGGAGAAACGTGCCCGTAAGATTTTAGGCGATGCACCGCTTGAATATACCTGCGAGCTTAAATATGATGGTGCATCTATCAATATTTCCTATGAAAACGGAAAACTGAAAAGAGCAGTCACTAGAGGGGACGGATTTCAGGGAGATGATGTAACCAATAATATTAAAACCATAAAAGCGGTCCCGATTAAACTGAAAGGCGATTTTCCGCAGAAGTTTGACATCCGCGGAGAAATCATATTGCCTTTTGCCGGTTTTGAAAAAATGAACCAGGAGCTGATTGAAATTGGCGAAACTCCATATGCAAATCCTAGAAACACGGCTTCAGGAAGTTTAAAATTACAAGACAGTGGCGAGGTGGCTAAACGACCGTTGGATTGTTTGCTGTATTCTTTGGTTGGAAATAATTTGCCAATCGCTACTCATTACGAAGGACTGGAAAAAGCCCGTCAGTGGGGTTTTAAAGTGCCAACTCAATCCCGTTTGGCTAAAAATATGGATGAGGTTCTTGAATTCATTAACCATTGGGACAAACACCGCCATGAAATGCCTTATGAAACTGATGGGGTTGTGGTGAAGATAAACGATTTGCATCAACAGGATGAATTAGGATATACGGCAAAATCACCGCGTTGGGCTATTGCCTATAAATTTAAAGCAGAACAAGTTTCAACCCGTTTAAATTCGATTTCCTATCAGGTAGGACGAACAGGGGCAATTACACCGGTTGCCAATTTGGAACCCGTTCAGTTGGCAGGAACCGTGGTGAAAAGAGCTTCGCTTCATAATGCTGATCAGATTGAAAAACTTGATATTCGTATTGGTGACGAAGTTTTTGTGGAAAAAGGAGGCGAGATCATTCCGAAAATTGTTGCGGTTGATTTGAATAAACGCCCCCAGAATTCGGAAGTCACAAATTATATAACACATTGTCCGGAATGCCAGACTCCGTTAGAACGTAAAGAAGGAGAGGCAAATCACTATTGTCCGAATTATTACGGCTGCCCACCTCAGATCATAGGCCGTATTCAGCATTTCATTTCCCGTAAGGCCATGGATATTGAAGGTTTGGGAGGGGAAACGGTAGCCTTACTTTATAATAATGATTTGGTTACCAATTATGCGGATTTATACGAGCTGAAAAAAGAGCAGATTATTCCGCTGGAACGTATGGCTGAAAAATCGGCCGACAATATGGTAAAGGGGATTGAAAATTCGAAAAACATTCCTTTTGAACGTGTTTTATACGCTTTGGGAATTCGTTATGTGGGAGAAACGGTCGCAAAAAAATTGGCAAAACATTATAAATCCATTGATGCAATTGCTTCTGCTTCATTAACAGAGCTGATTTTAGTCGACGAAATAGGTGAAAAAATCGCCCAAAGTGTGGTTGAATTTTTTGATAATCTAGAAAATAGGGCTATTATTGACAGGCTGAAAAGTTACGGCGTTCAACTTGAAGTATTGGCAACGGCTGATACGACAATCTCAGATCTTCTTTCAGGCAAAACCTTTGTGGTTTCAGGTGTTTTCGAAAAGTTTTCACGTGATGATTTAAAGAAAGCTATCGAAGATAACGGTGGAAAAGTTGGGAGCTCCATTTCGGCTAAAACCCATTTTGTGGTTGCTGGGGACAACATGGGGCCAGCAAAACTTGAAAAAGCAAATCAGTTGAATATTCCGATCATCAGCGAGGATGATTTTATAAAAATGATAAATGAATAAAAGCACACCAGCTTTACTGTTATATTTTGCAGCATCACTGATGTATGTTTTGTCAATTGCTTTTCAATGGGATGATACATTTGCGCTTTTATTTAAGCCAATGATTTTTCCGGCCATTTATTTTTATTATTGGCAAGAAAGCAAATCAAAGCCTCAACTAATGTCGTCATTGATTTTGTTGCTTTTTTTTGTAGGTGACATGATTATTCTTGTTGACAGTAAAAATCTTCTTATTCCGTTAATTTTATCGAATCTTTTTGCTTATTCGATACTGACTTTCAGCGTTACCGGAGATTTGCTTAAAATTAAGAATCCTGAAATTTCGAATTTGAAAATCTTGACCGTTTTTACAGTTATAACGATTTTGGTAAGTTTACTTTATTTTGCAATGTCGCTCGTTTTTAATGCTTCAGGTTCCAATTTCAGTTTGATGATGGTTTATGGGATAGTATTAATGTTGTTGAGTATTACTATTTTAATTTACTATGTTCTTAAAAGTGATACGGCAAGTTTTTTTGTTTTGATGACAATAATTTGTTTTATCATAAGTGATTTGTTTCATATACTTTACAATTATTACGAGCACTTTCAAGTGTTTATAAATATCAATGTTTGTTGCCAGGTTATTTCTTTTTATTTTCTGGTAAAATATTTTTTGCACCAAAGCAGTTATACAAGTCAATTGAATTATGAAGAGGATGATGAATAAGCCAGCTTTACTTTTGTATTTTATTGCTTGCGCCGTTTTTATGTTATCAGTAATTCTTAATAATACAGAGTTGATGCTGATTTCAAAACCTGTTATTGTACCGGCCATTGTGTTTTATTATTTGCAGGAAAAAAAGATGATAGTGAATTGGGTTTACATGGCTATTGTCAGTTTGTTTTTCGCTTGTGATATGATTACGCTTATTGATCCTCATAATTTTTTTCCGTTAATTATATCGCTCTTTCTTTTGGGGTATCTTATTTATTTCAAAGGAATTTTTGATGATTTTATAAGGATACGATATCATTTTGTCAATAGGACCCACCTGCTTGTTTTGCTGATTTGTATTTTTTTGCTTGTTTTTTTACAGGTTAGCTTAATGGATATTGTGATGGCTTCCAGAATGGAATATGTTTGGTTACTAGTGATTTATGGAGTTGTTTTGGTGTTAATTGGTTTTATTTCATCATGGAACTATATTATGCTTCCGTCACGATATACGACCTTTATGTTGTTGGCGAGTTTGTCATTTATAATTTCTGATGTTTTTTACGTTCTTAAAAAAGATTATTTTGAAATAGAGATTTTGGAGTATGTGAATAACTTAGCTCAGGTTTTGTCATATTATTATTTAACCAAGTACTATCTGATGAAAAAAAGCAGACAAAGAAATCGTAATAATAGCTATATTTAGAAACTAAGCAATAGAATAGGAATGGATTTCTAAATGGAAAAAGATAAATTAACAAAAGGACTAGCGCTAGCTTATATGGTTATAAGCTTAATTTTGGTTTATGCTGAATATTTCAAGTATTCTCCTTTGTTATATGTTTTTAAACCATTGCTGATGCCTATATTGGTTTTGATGTATATTAGAACCGAAACTAAAATAAATCGTTATTTCGTATTATCCCTTTTCTTTATTTGGCTTGCAAATATTTGTTTTATAAATGCTGGTAAAACAATGTTTGTTGTGGGGGCTTTCAATACTTTTTTAAGCAGGTTCTTTGTATTTCTTTTGCTGATAAAAAAATTCAGGTTTCCATCATCGACACCATTTATAATTGGAACATTGCCTTTTTTGATGTTGTCGATAACCGTTCTTGAACTTATAAGTGATAGTTTAGGTCAGGCATACATCTTCTTTATAATTAACGGAGCGCTGGTAATAGCGATAGGTGGTTTGGTTATGGCTAACTATTTTATCTACACCGACAGAGTGAATACATATATCCTGATAAGTGTTATCATTGCGACTTTTATGCAGTTTTTAGTGGCGGTTGATTTTTATTATGTTTCAATTCCGATTTTCAGACCTATGATAATTGCTGCTTTCTCTGTTTCGCAGTATATTTTTTATCGTAGCGTGCTGATGATGAAAAGTCCTAAGAAACAACTAAACTATAATGCTTCTGCCGGAATTTGATGTTGCTTTGTTCTTTTTGTCGAAATAAAAATCAATCCTTCCTAAATTAAGTCCGTAACAGCCTACCTGATTGATCAGAACTTCTTTTCCTTCAATGTTTTTTTCAATCACCGGTTTGTCAAGAAAAGTATGAGTATGACCGCCGATGATTAAGTCGATATCTTTTGTTTTTTGCGCAACAGTTACATCACAGACTTTTTCGGGATTATTGGGATACTTATAACCTAAGTGTGATAAGCAGATAATCAGGTCACAGTTGTTTTCCTGTTTCAGGATGCGCGTCATATCTTGGGCGATTTCTACTGGGTTGTTATAAATAGTTTCTTTGTAAAGTTGTTTATTCACCAATCCCTGTAATTCAATCCCTAGTCCGAAAATGCCAATCTTGATTCCGTCTTTATGCAGGATTTTATATGGTTTTACAAGACCGTTCAGAATGGTGTTTTTAAAATCATAATTGGCAGAAACAAAGTCAAATTTTGCATGAGGCAGTTGAGCGTAAAAACCATCTAAACCATTATCGAAATCGTGGTTGCCCATAGTGGCGACATCATATTGAAGCATACTCATTAATCTGAATTCCAACTCGCCACCATAGTAATTGAAATAAGGGGTTCCCTGAAAAATATCACCTGCGTCAAGCAGAAGTACATTTTCTTCTTCTTTTCGTATTTTTTCTATGATCGCAGCTCTTCTTGCCACGCCTCCCAGATTTGGATTTTTTGGATCAGTGACGGGAAAAGGGTCGATGTGGCTGTGAACATCATTGGTGTGAAGTATGGTCAGTTTTTTGGTTTTAACCGATATCAAATCCGGGGTATCGAAACTGCTCAATGATAATCCTCCCAAGGTTAACAGTGCTGAACTTGCTACGGTATTTTTTAAAAAAGCTCTTCTTTTCATCGTACAATTTTTTATTCCTGGATAATTCTTTTTGAGGTAATTACTGGGATTGTATCTACTTTTTTGAAGTAATCGATCATCAAATGCCTTAGTTTGTAGTTCATATCATGTGATTTCTCCGATTTCTTAAAGAAATTCATGTTGTCTCCGCCGCTTGACAAATAATCAGATGTAACCACATAATATGTTTTAGAATCTTCAAGAGGCTTTTCGTTTACAGTCAAAGATTTAACTGTCATGGAGTTTTTATCTGCAACAATTTTCAATCCATTAAGAGGATGTGGTTTTTTCTCTTTCAAGATATAGTTGGCCATTTCGCGGATTTCGGTTCCTTTGAGTTCAACAATCACTACGCTGTTATCAAAAGGCATTATTTCATAAGCAGTTCGGATTGTTACATCTCCTTTTGGTAAAACGGCACGGATACCGCCATGGTTCAAAAGACAGATATCGATGTTTTTATTTTCACGGGATTCAAAAATGGGATTTACCATTTCAACAGTCATGTCTGCCATCAGATTTCCGATGGTCGTTTGCCATTCTCCTTTGCTTTTGTCTAACGTTTCCGGGGCATACGCCAAAACACTGTCAAGTTCCTTGTCGATATGTTCGCGGTAGGGTTTTATAAAATTGTCAATCGCTGCTACTTCGCCGGTCTGCTCGGTAATGGCAATTTGTTTTCCTTCAATTTTGGAATTATAGTATTTGTTTCCACCACAGGAAATCAACAAAAAAACCGAAAAAGCTGTAATAAATAATGTGCTAAAACGGTAATACTTTCTTAACTTTACCATCCGTAATGTGTCTTAGTTAGTTTAATACGTATTTTAAGTAAAATTACTATGTTTTTAAGATTTATGAAGGATTTTGTGATTAAAAATTTGATTAAAAAATCCTTGTTAAATTATAAGCCGGATGTTATTCAGGAAAAAATACAGACTGTCGGATTACTTATTGACGAGAGTTATTTTACAAAAGAAAGTGAACTGATTGAGGGACTCGTTGCCGGAGGTATTCCTCGGAACGCGATTGATGTTTTGATATATAAGGATCAGGTTAAAAAAAAGGAAACTTTTGAAAATCCTTTTTTCTCCAGAAGAAATGTTTCATTTAAAGGGGAATTTCAAAAAAAAGAAGTATCTGATTTTATTCAGAAACCGGTTGATATGCTGATCAGCTATTATGATGTCGAAAAACCGATACTTAAATTGGTTACGTTACAGTCAAAAGCGGGGTTTAAGGTTGGATTTTCCACAATAGATAAACGACTGAACAGTTTTATGATAGGAACCGAGGCGGAAAAACATCAGGAATTTGTTTCCGAGTTATTCAAATATTTAAAAATTTTAAACAAAGTATAAAAATGCAATCATTTATGGGAACGGGTGTTGCTTTGGTAACCCCATTTAAAAAGGATTTTTCTGTTGACGTAGAAGCGCTTAAAAGAATCGTAAATTATGTTATTGACGGAGGTGTGGAATATTTGGTTGTTCTGGGAACCACTGCCGAATCAGCAACCCTTAGTTCTGAAGAAAAAGAATTGGTTATCAGTACCATTAAAGAGGCTAACAACGGAAGATTGCCGTTGGTTTTAGGTGTTGGAGGAAATAATACAGCGAAAGTGGTTGAGGAGTTAAAGACTAGAGATTTTTCAGGTTTTTCGGCTTTACTTTCAGTTTCTCCATATTATAATAAGCCTACCCAGGAAGGGATTTATCAGCATTTCAAGATGGTTGCAGAAGCTTCTCCGCTGCCTGTAATTTTGTATAATGTGCCTGGAAGAACTGCGAGTAATATGTTGCCTTCAACGGTAATGCGTCTGGCGAATGATTTTAAAAATGTTATCGGGATTAAAGAAGCGGCGGGAGATATTGTTCAGGCGATGAAACTAATTCAGGATAAACCTAAGGATTTCCTTGTGATTTCTGGAGACGACATGATTACACTTCCTATGGTTTTGGCCGGTGGGGCAGGTGTTATCTCGGTTATCGGAGAAGGTTTTCCGAAAGAATTCTCAGAGATGGTTCGTTTGGGATTACAGAGAAAAGTAGACGAAGCTTATAAATTGCATTATTTATTGGCTGACAGTATTGATATGATTTTTGAACAGGGAAATCCTGGAGGGATAAAAGAAATTTTCAAATCGTTAGGCTTGTCGGAGAACACATTGCGTTTACCGTTGGTGAACGTTAACGAAGATTTAGCAAATCGACTTGATGCTTTTGTAAAGAAAATTGTAAATTAGCAAAACATTAAAACCGTACAGCTATGTTATCTAAAACTATTCAGGAGGCGATTAATAAACAGATTAAGGTAGAGGCAGATTCTTCACAAATTTATTTGGCAATGGCGTCTTGGGCTGAAGTTCAGGGCTTTGAAGGTATTTCTGCATTTATGTACAAACAGTCAGATGAAGAGCGTATGCACATGCTTAAATTGGTGAAGTATGCCAATCAGCGTGGTGGAGAAGCGGAAATCCCGGCGGTACTACATCCGGTGTTAGATTGTTCATCATTTAAAGCACTGTTTACACAATTGTATGAGCATGAGGTTATGGTTTCAACGAGCATTAACGAATTAGTACATGTTTCGTTGGAAGAGCGCGATTATGCAACGCATAATTTCTTACAATGGTATGTTTCAGAACAAATAGAAGAAGAAGCAACGGCTCGAACGATTTTGGATAAAATAAACCTGATTGGTGATGATAAGGGTGGTTTGTATCTGTTTGATAATGATATGAAAAGTTTTAGCGGTAACGGAAACGGAGCTTAATAAGTATAATAAAACGCTTTGAAAAAGCGTTTGCCTAAAGATGCCTTTAAACCGGCATCTTTCGTTTTTTTAAGCGTAAAAAAAAAAGATTTTGTTATCAATAATTAATAATTAACTTTGCAGTTGCTTTTAAATCAATGAAAATTGAGGGTAGAGGCATAATAACGAAAATAAAAACATGAACAAATTTTTATATTTTTTACTTTTTTCAGTATTGTTTGTTTCTTGCAGTCCTTATCAAAAAGCTTTAAAATCAGAGGATTTGGCTTATAAATATGAAATAGCAACCCAGAAATACGAAAAAGGGAAATATGAAAAAGCCATCCGTTTATTCGAGCAGATAGCAGGTCCTAACCGAGGTAAGCCTCAGGCTGAAAAATTGTTTTACATGTTTGCACAATCGTATTATAAAACAGAACAGTATTATTTGGCTGGTTATCAGTTTGAATCATTCGCTGCAACATACCCTAAAAGTACACACAGAGAGGAAGCTTATTTTTTATCAGCTAAATCGTATTCAATGTTGTCTCCGGTTTATTCGTTAGATCAGGTAGATACTGATAAAGCTATTGATAAATTGCAAACGTTTATTAATGCTTATCCAAAATCTGCACATTATGACGAGGCAAACAAAATTATTGCTGAACTAAGGGATAAATTAGAAAAAAAGGCTTTTGAAATTGCTAAAGCCTACGGTTTGATTGAAAATCCTATAAATGATTATAAAGCTGGAATAACAGCTCTGGATAATTTCATTTCGGATTATCCGGGTTCTAATCACAAAGAAGAAGCGTTGTATTACAAATTGGAATTCTGTTACAATTACGCAATGAAAAGTGTAGCTTCCAAGATGGAAGAGCGTTTGAACAATGCGAAATTCGCTTATTCAGGGTTAGTGCGCTATAAAGGAGATACAAAATATAAAAAAGAAGCTGACGAAATGTTAGCAAATATTGATAAAGAATTACAAAAATTTTCTAAATAATTAAGTATGGATTTAAAGAAGACTACAGCTCCTGTAAACACGGTTACCTACAATAAAAGTAAAATCGAAGAGCCAACGGGAAATGTGTATGAAGCGATTACTATTATGGCAAGAAGAGCTAATCAAATCAATTCTGAAATCAAAAAAGAATTGATTGATAAGTTGGAGGAGTTTGCTACTTACAATGATAGTCTTGAAGAAATCTTCGAAAACAAAGAGCAAATCGAAGTTTCGAAGTTTTACGAAAAGTTGCCAAAACCACATGCATTAGCAGTTCAAGAGTGGTTAGAGGGTAAAATCTATTACAGAGATTCTAATCAACAATAAAACAAAACTATGTCTGTTTTAAGCGGTAAAAAAGTATTACTCGGTGTTTCCGGAGGGATAGCCGCATATAAAACAGCAACGTTAGTTAGACTACTTATAAAAGCAGGTGCTCAGGTTCAGGTAATCATGACACCTGCTTCTAAAGATTTTGTTACTCCGCTAACGCTGTCCACGCTTTCCAAAAATCCGGTTTACGCTACTTTTATCAATGAAGAGGAAGAGGAAGCTGAATGGAACAATCACGTGGATTTTGGACTTTGGGCCGACTTGATGCTCATTGCTCCAGCAACTGCCAACACACTTTCCAAAATGGTGAACGGCAATTGCGACAATCTCTTAATCGCTACTTATTTATCGGCAAAATGTCCGGTTTATTTTGCACCTGCAATGGACCTGGATATGTACAAACACCCATCTACATTAGCTAATTTTGAAGCTTTGCAGAATTTTGGAAATATCATGATTCCAGCAGAAAGCGGTGAATTAGCCAGCGGACTTTCAGGTGAGGGCAGAATGGCAGAACCGGAAAACATTGTTGCCTTTCTTGAAAAAGATATTGAGAGTAAACTCCCTTTAAAAGGAAAAAAAATATTGGTTACGGCCGGGCCTACTTATGAAGCCATCGATCCGGTGCGCTTTGTTGGAAATCATTCCACGGGAAAAATGGGATTTGATATTGCTGAGGCCGCAGCCGATTTAGGTGCGGAAGTCATCCTTGTTTCCGGGCCTACCCATCTTCAGTTAAAGCATGGTTTGGTAAAGGTCGAAAGAGTAACTTCTGCTCAGGAAATGTATGATGTTTGTCACCGATACTTTAACGACGTTGATGTGGCTGTAGCTGCTGCTGCTGTAGCGGACTACCGTCCAAAAAATGTAGCTTCACAGAAAATAAAAAAGAACGATGAAGCGTTTTCCATCGAATTGGAAAAGACAAAAGATATCCTTGCTTCGCTTGGTGAAATAAAAAAACATCAGTTTTTAATCGGATTTGCTTTGGAAACGGAGAATGAAATTGAACACGCTAAGCAAAAAATTCAGAAAAAAAACTTAGATTTGATTGTTCTTAATTCGTTAAATGATGAAGGGGCCGGTTTTGGGAAAGCAACCAATAAGGTAACTTTTATCGATAAGAACTTTGTAATTGAACCTATGGATTTAAAATCCAAAGAAGAAGTAGCTCGGGACATCGTTAATAAAATAATAAAACAGTATGCGTAATTGGATTCTTTTCGGACTTTTATTTGTTTCACTTTTTGGTTATAGCCAAGAGTTGAAATGTACTGTAAAGGTTAATTATGATCAGATTACATCGGCTAATGTGCAGATATTTAAGACGTTGGAGCGTTCGTTGGGAGAGTTTGTAAATAATACCAAATGGTCTACTAAAAACTTCGCCAATAATGAACGTATCGATTGCAGCATGTTCATCACTATTCAGTCGTACGATTCTAATGATTTTCAGTGTACGCTTCAGGTGCAGTCCTCAAGACCTGTTTTTAATTCAACATATACATCACCTGTTTTTAACTTTAATGATAAAGAGTTTAACTTCAGATATGTAGAATTTGAAAACTTTGTTTACAATCCAAATAGCTATGATTCTAATTTAGTAGCTATGGTGGCTTTTTATGCTAATATAATTATAGGTTTGGATGCCGATACTTTTTCAAATCAGGGAGGTACCAAATACCTGGAAGCTGCTTCCAATATGGCGAACCTTGCCCAGTCAAGCGGTTCTGCCGGTTGGACACAAACTGAAAAAAAGCAAAATAGATATTACCTGATTAACGATTTGCTGTCAAACACTTTTACGCCTTATCGTGAAGCCTTATATGAATACCATCAGTTGGGTATGGATAAAATGGCGGAAGATCAGAAAACGGCTAAGCAAAATATTTCTAAAGCCATTAAAACGGTTTCCAAAATACATTCTGTTCGTCCGAATGCTTTTATAACAAGAGTCTTTTTTGACGCTAAGGCTGATGAAATCGTGTACATTTTCTCAGGAGGACCTAGTGTTGACATCACTGATTTATCGGATACCCTCAACAGGATTTCTCCTTTAAATTCCTCAAAATGGAATAATATAAAATACTAAATTTGTGTTTTAATCTATCTTCAGACACAATTTATGCTTACACACTTAACTATCAAGAACTTCGCGCTGATTGAACAGTTGGAAATGAATTTTTCCGGACAATTGTCTATCATTACCGGGGAAACAGGTGCAGGAAAGTCTATTCTTTTAGGAGCTTTGGGTTTGGTTTTAGGCAAACGGGCAGATTTGACTTCCTTAAAGGACAAAGAGCAAAAGTGTGTAATAGAAGCACAGTTTAAGATTGATAAATACAATTTAAGATCTTTTTTCTCAGATAATGATTTGGATTATGAAGATCTTACCATTATCAGAAGGGAAATTCTCCCTTCCGGAAAATCAAGGGCATTTGTAAATGACAGTCCGGTAAATCTGAATGAATTACAGGAATTGGGTGAATTTCTACTTGATATCCATTCACAAAATCAAACAAGAGAATTATCGGAAGAAGCTTATCAGATTCAGATTTTGGACGCTGTTGCCGGGAATTCTGAAGTTTTAAGACAATATAGTGTTCAATTATCAGAGTACAAATCGGTTAAGAGTCAGTTAAAGAAACTGATTTCTGAAAAAGATGCCTTGACAAAAGAACAGGATTACAATTCTTTTTTACTTGAAGAGTTGCTTGCTGCCAATTTAAAAGCGGGTGAGCAATCCGAACTTGAGAATATTTATGAAAAGCTCAATAATGTTGAGTTTATAAAAGAAGCTTTGGATAAATCTATTGCTTTGACTAATGAAGAGCAAATCGGAATCATCCAAAGCATAAAGGAAGTAAAAGCTTCACTGCAAAAAATATCTGGTTTGACACCTGAATTCAGTGAGTTGGCAGAACGAGTGTCCTCTTTGTTGATTGAATTTGACGATATTTCAAACGAACTTTACAATCAATCTGAAAAGCTGATCAACGATCCGGAGCAGCTTGATTTGGTTCATCAAAAATTGCAAACCATTTATTCCCTGCAAAAGAAGCATCAGGTGAATACCGTGGAAGAGTTGCTTGAGATTCAAAATAATCTGGATTCTAAGGTTGTTTTAGCCGACGATTTGGAGAATACGATCAATAAATTAGAGAATGAAATTCTGAAACATGTTGAAAGGCTCGATGTGTTGGCGGATTCAATTTCAGCCAACAGAAGAAACGCTGTGCCAATTTTAACGGATAAGATTACTTCTGTGCTTGCGCAACTCGGAATGCCAAATGCCCGTTTTCAGTTTGAAATTAAGTCATCAGATACTTATACTGCTTTAGGAAAAGACGAAGTTCTGTTGTTATTCTCAGCAAATAAAGGAACTGATTTTGGTCTGTTGAAAAAAGTAGCCTCAGGCGGGGAATTATCACGAATTATGCTAGCTGTAAAATCGATTTTGGCTGAATATTCCAAATTGCCGACCATCATTTTTGATGAAATCGATACCGGAGTGTCTGGGGAGATTGCTCATAAAATGGGGGATATCATGAAAGCGATGAGTGCTCAAATGCAGGTTTTTGCCATTACACATCTGCCTCAAATAGCTGCTAAAGGGCAGCAACACTATAAAGTATTTAAATCGGCTTTTGGTGAAAGTACGATTTCCGAATTGAAGTTACTTTCTGAAGAAGAAAGAATTGCTGAAATTGCCGAAATGCTGTCAGGTAAAGACATTTCTGATTCGGCGCTAAATCATGCAAAAGCGTTGTTGAATTAATTTTTTAACTTACTTTTGCTATGCTTTATTTTCATACAAATAACAAACTAAAACCACATAAATAAAATATTAGGACATGATTATAGAACCTAGAATGCGAGGATTTATCTGTTTGACCGCTCATCCAAAAGGGTGCGAACAAAACGTAAAAAATCAAATTGAATATGTAAAATCAAAAGGTGAAATTAACGCGCCAAAACGTGTATTGGTTATAGGTGCTTCAACAGGATTTGGTTTAGCATCGAGAATTACCAGTGCTTTTGGTTCAAATGCTTCTACTATAGGTGTGTTTTTTGAAAAAGAACCAGCGGAAGGAAAAACAGCTTCGCCGGGTTGGTATAATACAGCGGCTTTTGAACAAGAGGCTAAGAAAGCTGGTTTATATGCTAAAAGTATTAATGGTGATGCTTTTTCAAATGAAGTAAAACAGCAAACTATCGATATGATTAAAACTGATTTAGGTCAGGTTGATTTGGTAATCTACAGTTTAGCTTCGCCGGTTCGTGTTCATCCTACAACGGGTGTTACGCACCGTTCGGTTTTAAAACCTATCGGAAATACTTTTACAAATAAAACAGTTGATTTCCACACAGGAAATGTTTCTCAGGTTTCTATTGATCCGGCTAACCAGGAAGATATTGACAACACTGTTGTTGTTATGGGAGGTGAAGACTGGTCAATGTGGATGGATGCCATGAAAGCGGCAGATGTATTAGCTGATGGAGCTATGACAGTTGCTTATTCTTATATCGGGCCAGAAGTTACAGAAGCGGTTTACAGAAAAGGTACTATCGGAAGAGCAAAAGACCACTTGGAGGCTACTGCTTTCGAAATTACAGATAAATTAAAAGACATTAACGGAAAAGCATATGTTTCGGTTAACAAAGCTTTGGTAACTCAGGCAAGTTCAGCAATTCCTGTGATTCCGCTTTATATATCATTGTTATATAAAATCATGAAAGAGGAGGGAATCCATGAAGGTTGTATCGAACAAATGCAACGATTGTTCCAACAGCGTTTATATAACGGTGCTGCAATTCCAACCGATGATAAAGGAAGAATCCGAATTGATGATTGGGAAATGAGGGAAGATGTTCAGGGAAGAATTGCTGAATTATGGAATGAATCCACAACAGAATCTCTTGCAGAAATAGGTGATTTAGCGGGTTATAAGCAAGATTTTCTAAACTTGTTCGGATTTGGTTTTGAAGGGGTGGATTATCTGGCCGATGCTGATGAGATGGTTCAGGTACCAAGTATTGCTTAAATAATTTCAAATAAATAGTATAAAAAACTCACGCTGGTCGTGAGTTTTTTTATGCTTTGTAATTTAATAATATAGATTTCAATTTGGTTATCAGAAAAAAATGATTTTTAATATAAAAACATGATTGGGATTTATAAATAAAATATAGAAGTTTAATTGTTTTGAATTATCATACGCAACTAAAATTTCTTCTGTTGAAGTTTACAATATGTTAGGGCAGAAAGTAATGTCGAAAACATTAAATGTTGCACAAGGACAAATCGATATGTCAAACTTAAATGCAGGAAACTATATTGTTAAAGTTACCGCTGAAGGTTTAACCAAAACAATAAAAGTAGTAAAACAATAACAAAATCGATTAAATACTTTAAAAAGCCGCTTTCTGAAGCGGCTTTTCGTTTTTATAGCAGTATCTTTGTTAAAATTTAGTTGCAGTAATGTATTTTTCGTTTATTATTCCGGTTTATAACCGTCCTGATGAAGTTGAAGAACTGCTGAAAAGTATAGCAGAGCAGGATTATCATGAAGATTTTGAGGTAGTTATCATTGAAGACGGATCATCAATCCCATGCCATGATGTAGTGAAAAAATATGAGGGAAAAATTTTTATTTCCTATTTTAATAAACCTAACTCAGGGCCAGGAGATTCTAGAAATTTCGGTATGAAACATGCTATGGGAAGTTATTTTCTCATACTGGATTCTGATTGTATTTTACCTGAAAATTACTTGGCATCAGTCGATGAAAATCTAAAAAAGGAATTCGTGGATTGCTTTGGAGGTCCTGATAATGCATTGGATTCTTTTTCTTCCGTTCAAAAAGCAATAAATTTTACAATGACATCTTTTTTGACAACCGGAGGTGTTCGGGGAGGATCTGAAAAGATAGGTAAATTCCAGCCTAGGAGTTTTAACATGGGATTGTCGAAGAAGGCTTTTGAAGCTTCCGGCGGTTTCGGGAACATCCATCCCGGCGAAGATCCGGACTTGTCGATTCGTTTATGGAAATTGGGTTTCAAAACCCGACTTTTTAAAGATTCCTATGTATATCATAAACGCAGGATTGACTTCGGTAAATTCTACAAACAAGTGAACAAATTTGGTAAAGCTAGACCAATATTAGATTCATGGTATCCAAATCACAGCAAGATAACATTTTGGTTTCCGACACTTTTTTTATTCGGATTCGTGATTTCGGTTATTTTGTTAATCGTAGGTTTTTCTCTTCCGATTAAAGTATATGCAGCCTATTTTATACTGTTATTCTGGATTGGGGCAACTGAGAATATGAATCCGTGGATTGGATTTTTATCTGTTTTTGCAGCAGCTTTCCAATTTGTTGGATATGGGGTTGGTTTTTTACAGTCTTTCATCAAAATCAAAATAAGAAAGCTACAGCCTGAGAAAGCTTTCCCGGAATTGTTTTTTAAAAAGTAATATGACAAAGATAATCGGACTTACAGGCGGAATTGGAAGCGGAAAATCTACCGTTGCCGGTTATTTTGAAGAACACGGTGTTCCAGTATATATAGCTGATGATGAGGCTAAAAAGCTGATGAACACTCCTGAAATGCTAAAAAAAATTCAATCGGTCTTTGAAGAGAATATCAGTGAAGGCAATCGGTTAAATAAAAAGAAAATCGCTGATATCGTTTTTTCTGCACCGGAGCAGTTGAAGAAATTAAACAGTATTGTTCATCCGGAAGTCAGGAAACACTTTTTAAACTGGGTAAAAGCCCACAAGGATCACACTTTTGTTATTAAAGAAGCAGCCATCCTTTTTGAAAGCGGCAGTTATAAAGATTGCGATAAAATCATTTTGGTTACCGCACCTAAGGAATTAAGAATTCAAAGGGTAATGAATCGTGATATGGTGACGGAGGAACAGGTTTTGGAACGGATGGCGCATCAATGGCCTGATGAAAAAAAAATCCCTATGTCGGATTATATTGTGAAAAATACCGATCTGACTGAAGTCAAAAAGAATGTTAGTGAAATTCTTAAAGAATTGAATAAAATGTAAAAACTTTAGCAGATGTTAATGTTTGGTTAATGTTTTTAAGGTCTAAATGTTAAAATGTTAATTTTGTTTGGATGAATAAAACGCGTTTCCGATTACTTGTTGTTTTAATGAGTATGTCTCTTTTGGGGATAATTCTCGTTCAATTGTATTGGATTGAAACTTCTTATAAAAATAACGAAGAACAGTTCAAGTTTCATGTTCAGCAGGTTATAGGAAATGTTGCCAACAAACTGCAGCAGCAGGAGGCATTTGAGTTTTTGAACACATACAACAAACTGAAAGATAGTACCGGAAGGGCGCCAAAACGAAGTGAGTTAAAGGAATATTTCTTTGTAGAGCGAGATCCGAAGACAAATGAGCAGATCATTTATTCCAATACCATCATTTCAGAAGATTATAGTTTAAACCGTTCGTTCTTTGATAAAAATTCTGATTCCATTCCCTTAAAAAGTTTCGTTGCCAAACGAAAAACAGAAATTTATAGTGGGAATATGATTGATAATTCTGGAATTCATAAATCCAATACGCCCGATGTGACGATTGAAAAATCCGGAAGTCTGGACATTCTGGATAAAGCACAGTATGAAATCATGTTTAAAGATTTTGCAGACTTGAAACCGATACAAGAGCGGATTTCAAAAGAGCGCCTTAAAGCCATGCTAGAAAATGAATTGCGGCAGTACGGTGTAAAAACCCCTTTTGAATTCGGGATTTACAGCAACGGACTGGCGACCAAAGTCAAATCGGAAGATTTTAATTACGATAGGGCATCAACCTACGGAATTCCAGTCTTTACCGATAACGACAATGAAAATAAATATCAGCTAATGGTAAGTTTCCCTCAAAAAGGAAAATTCCTGTTTTCATCGCTGATCGGGATTACATCGCTTTCGCTGATTTTTACTTTGGTAATTATTGTTGCTTATTTCAGTGCGCTAAACCAATTGATAAAGCAAAAGCAGATTTCGGAAATTAAAACCGATTTCATCAACAATATGACCCATGAGTTTAAAACGCCTATTGCAACCATCAATCTTGCTTTAGATGCGATTAAAAACCCAAAAATCATGGAAGACCGGGAAAAAGTGGAACGCTATCTGCAAATGATTCGTGATGAAAACAAACGAATGCATGCCCAGGTGGAAAACGTTCTCCGAATTTCCAAGTTGGAACGAAGGGAATTGGAAATAAGCAAAGAACCGACGAACGTTCATGAAATTATTGAAGACGCAATCGAGCACGTTAACCTGATCGTAGAAGATCGCGGCGGTGTAATTAAGAGCAATCTTCAGGCAAAACGGAACACAATTTTGCTGAATGATGTTCACTTTACCAACGTCATGGTTAATATTCTGGACAACGCCATAAAATATTCTCCAGAAGCCCCATTAATTGAGGTTTCAACGGAAAATGTGAAAGATTTTGTCCTTATATCCGTAAAAGATCACGGAGCCGGAATGAGCAAAGTGGCCTTAAAAAGAATATTTGAAAAATTTTACAGGGAGCATACCGGTGATTTACACAATGTTAAAGGACACGGTTTAGGGTTGGCTTATGTAAAAAGAATTGTGGATGACCATAATGGTCAGATTTTTGTGGAAAGTGAAAAAGGGAAGGGAAGTACCTTTACTATTAAAATGCCTTTAATTAATTAAAAAAATATGGATACAACTAACAAAAAAATTCTCTTAGTAGAAGATGATCCAAATTTCGGAGCAGTATTGAAAGATTATTTGATAATAAATGATTTCGATGTTACTCTGGCCAAAAACGGAATGGAAGGTTTCGAGAAGTTCAAGAAAGATAACTATGATTTGTGTATTCTTGACGTAATGATGCCTTATAAGGACGGTTATACGTTAGCTCGTGAGATACGTGAAAAAAACAAAGAAGTGCCTATTATTTTCCTTACGGCCAAATCAATGAAAGAGGATGTATTGAAAGGGTACAAAGTTGGAGCCGATGACTATTTGAACAAACCATTTGATTCAGAAGTATTATTGATGAAAATCAAAGCGATTATCATGCGTAAAGCTTCTGAAACAAAAACTGATAACACGAGATTTGAATTCGAAATCGGTAAATTCCACCTGAATTCAAAACTTCGTTTCTTAACGTACCCGGGTGACGAACCAATCAAATTGTCGCCTAAGGAAAACGAATTGCTGAAAATGCTTGCATTGCATGAAAACGATTTAATGCCGCGTGAATTAGCGTTAACAAAAATTTGGAGAGATGACAACTACTTTACTTCCAGAAGTATGGATGTTTATATTGCCAAATTGCGTAAATACCTGAAACAAGACGATGAAGTCGAAATCTTAAATATTCACGGTGAAGGTTTCCGTTTGGTAGTCAAAGGAAAAGCAGCCGAATAATTCATAGATTAATTATATTATTGGAAAGAAGCTCTGAGAAATCAGGGCTTTTTTTATTTGAAACTATTCCGGCTTTCCGCTTCAAGATTTTGAGAAAAAAAAAGTAGTTCCAAAGAACAAAAAAGAGCTTCCTTTGGTCGCTTTTTTTATTCAGGAACTTCTAATTTTTTTGCTCAAAATGCTTTTCGCTGTAATCCGGGTTAGGGAATGGTAATCAAAAGAAGTAGTACTGATTGCATCTTATTTTGTTTCCAAAACCAAAGCAAAACAAACTTTGTTGTCTTTCGTAACCGTGAAGAAATTTCTGTTTTCGTCCGAATGAATTTCAACTTGGTCATTAAGGTTCAATTCTCTCAGGAAGTTCATTTCCAGACTTTTGATTTCCTGCTTCAGAATTGTTTTCGGATTCATAGTATCGAGACACCATTCCAAGTACTTAGTGTTGTTCACGTGGTTTACAATGTCCAAATCCGATAGAACTACGGTTCGTTCCGTAATTTTCTCTGTATCCTGTAAAACATTTATACGTGAAAAACTTTGGCTGGTAGCTTTGTGATCCGGGTATTTTTCAAAGTGTTCGTGCGGTAAGGCCAAAGGTTCTGCTTTTCGGTGCTGCGTATTGAAAACAGCCCAATACGTAGTGGCTCCGGCTATTTTCTTTCCGTTAAGGTACATTTCAATATTACGTATCGAACGGGAACCCTCCAGGTTCTCTATCCACGTCTTAATGATGACTTTATCCTGCCACTTCGGTAAAGTTTCAATTTCAATGCGAATTCTGCTCAATACCCAAGCCTGATGGTGCTGCTGCATGTCGTTAAAACTCAGCCCTCCCAAAATGGAATGTTCTGCAGCAGTCAATTGCAGCAAATTGCACAAATCCACATATTTCAAATAAGCATTTGATGCGCAAAGGGTAAAATTAATGTCCCATTCATGTGTATATACTGAAGTGAAATTTGGTGATATTGGCATTTTTTTTTGGAGTTATAAATTATGAGCGAGTGTTAGAACATAGAACATAGAACATAGAACATAGAAAATGGAGATTAAAATATATGTGTTTGTATCTATCCTCTATTATTTGTTCTCTATTGATCGCTCTACAAAGTTAATGATTTCCGAAATATCAGTCTGATAATCAAACCATGTTGCATTTTCGGTGCGTTTAAACCATGTAATCTGGCGTTTGGCAAAGCGGCGGGTGTTTTTCTTGATTTCTTCAATAGCAAAATCCAAGGTTGTTTTCCCGTCGAAATAATCAAACAATTCGCGGTAACCCACAGTTTGCAGGGCATTTAAATCTTTGTTCGGATATAAAGTTTTCGCTTCTTCCAATAACCCTTCCTGCATCATTAAATCAACCCGAAGGTTTATGCGTTCGTACATTTTTTCCCTTTCTGCTTCTAGGCCAATTACAATCGGTGTAAAGTTTCTTGTGTTTTTCCTTTTTCCGATAAAAGAAGAGTAGGGTTTACCGCTGCCGATACAAACTTCCACAAAACGCTTCATTCGCTGCGGATTTTGCAGGGTTTGCGGATTATCTGAAAGTATTTTGGTATAATAATCAGCGTCTAGTTCTTTTAAAGAATCCTGAAGATAGTTAATCCCCAATGCATCATATTTGGCATTGATTTCATCTCGCACAGAAGCATCAATATCGGGAAAATCGTCAAAGCCTTTCAGTACGGCATCAACATACAATCCGGAGCCGCCTACCATGATCTGAACGTTGTTTTCCTTGAAAAGTTCTCCCAGTTTAGCAATGGCATCCGTTTCAAAATCTCCAACCGAATACGCTTCGAAAACCGATTTGCTCTGAATGAAATGGTGGTTTGCTGCCGCCAGCTCAGCCGGATTCGGAACAGCGGTTCCAATTGTCATTTCCTTGAAAAACTGTCGGCTGTCACAGGAAATAATGTTGCAGCCAAAATGCTGTGCCAGTTTTATACTTAAAGCTGTTTTTCCAATGGCTGTCGGCCCAATAATAGTAATAAGGTAATTATTCATTGTCTAATTTTTCGCCGCAATGAAAGCAATATTTAGCGTCTTCAATAGTAATTATTGTAGAACAGGATGGACATTTTTTGGCGTTTTGGATGGGTTTCTGATTTCTTTTTGCAGCTGCAAATTCGGCTGTTACGATTCCTGTCGGTACGGCAATAATTCCGTAACCTAAAATCATAATACAGGAAGCTATAATTTGGCCGGGTATAGTAACTGGAGCAATATCCCCGTAGCCAACGGTTGTAAGGGTAACGATGCACCAGTAAATGCTGGTTGGAATACTAGTAAAACCACTTTCTTTTCCTTCAACAACATACATGATGGCACCCAGTAATATGGAAACGATTAATACGAAGTAGACAAACACGATAATTTTCGACCGGCTGGCTTTTATGGCTAGTTTTAACTGTGATTCCTGACCTGTAAAGTGAACTAAATTCAATATCCCAAACAAACGAAGCAAACGCAGCGCTCTGATTACGGACAATATTCGGGAGCCCGGAATGAAAAAGGACAGATACATCGGCAGAATCGAAATGAAATCGACAATACCGTAAAAACTGAAAATATAAGTGAGTGGTTTTTTGTTGCAGATAATCCGAAGCAAATACTCTAAAGTGAAACAAACTGTAATGATCCATTCCAGTACAATTATAGTGGAATGGTATTTTTTATCCAGTTGTTCCACGGATTCCAGCATAACCAATAGGACACTCAGAAGAATAACGCTTAGTAAAACTATATCGAAAAGACGTCCCGCAACAGTATTTGAACCATAGACTATGATGTAGATTCTCTGCCGAAGAAGTTCGTATTCAGATTTAATTTTTTTCATGGTACGTAAAAAAGATACTTTAAAGTTAATTAAAACCTGACAATTTTAATAACTTTCTTTTTTCGGACGTAATTCAGAATAATGTTTCTCGAATCCCTGTTGTTTTCCATCGGGATAATTATGTTTTTCAGGATGTCAATATTGTTAATCTGATAATTCAAATCATAAAAACAATAGCCTTTGTAGATTCCGTTTTCAATCAGTACAGCGCTTCGTTCGTTCACGTTTCGTCCCTGATCCACAATTATCATACTCTGGTTTTGCAGCTGATTGTTTTCTATAAAATGAGTGACGCGTTTGTTGTATTCCACAGGAGCTTCTTCCCCAATACACGCACCGTAGCATTGTTTTAAATCATACTGAAAACAACTCTTTTTGGTATCATATAAGCCGTTTATTTTCTGGCAGAGATTATTCTCTTCCGTAATTTTATGTAAAAATGATTTCCCTTCAATCAAGGTGGAAAAAGAAGTAATCTCCTTTTTTCTGCGATCGGTTTTTTGTACCTGTAAAGCAATATAACCATCCTTGTTTTTTTCGGCATAAAGTCCAAATGGGAAAATGGTTTTTCGTTGCGATCTGTTATAAGGAGGGCGGTTTACTTTGATTTCTTCACTTTCTTTTAAAAGCGCGATCAATTCGCTCCCTGTTTCTTCAAAAGTTACAGCAAAAACCTCATTTTGCAGTTTTTTTGCCTTACGGTCGGAACTGGTAAAGTGCTGATTTACCCTTTTTTTGATATTCTTGCTTTTCCCTATGTAAATGATGGTCCCGTCTTCGCGATGGATGTAATAAATCCCTGTTTTTGAAGGGACACCGTCAATGATATCCAATAATTTGGGAGATATGCCCGCTTTTATTTCGGTCTTGATATAACTTTTCACGATTTCTTTTTCTAAGTCTTTAGATAAAAGCATTTTGAAAAGTTTTACAGTTGCCATGGCATCTCCGGTGGCACGATGTCTGTCGGCCATAGGAATTCCCAAGGCTCTGACTAATTTGCCCAAACTATAGGAATGATGTCCGGGAAGCAATTTTTTAGAAAGTTCCACAGTACAAAGCGTAGGTTTGCTGAAATCAAAGCCCAGTCGTCGAAATTCTGTGCGGAGGATTCGGTAATCAAACGACGCATTATGTGCCACGATAGTACATCCGTCTGTAATTTCAATTATGCGTTTCGCTACCTCATAAAACTTTGGTGCCGAACGCAGCATAGCATTGTTTATCCCGGTAAGCTTCACCACAAAAGGCTGAATAGGGATTTCCGGATTGACCAAACTGATAAATTGGTCCACAATTTCATGTCCGTCGAAGCGATAGATGGCAATTTCAGTAATTCCTTCTTCGTTGTATTGTCCTCCGGTGGTTTCTATGTCTAAAATTGCGTACAAAGTCAGTCTAAAGTTAAGTTATAAGATTGTTGTTACCAAGTGCAAAGCAATCCTTAATATTAATTTCGCTCTCCAAATATACTACTTCCAATCCGAACCATATTACTACCGCATTCAATTGCGAGTTCATAATCGCCTGACATTCCCATAGAGAGGATTGAAAGTTGAAAGTTGAAAGCTGAAAATTCTTTGTATTTGTCGAAAATCTGCTTAAGATGCTGAAACTCTTTTTTGATTTGTTCCTGATTCTCTGTGAAAGTTGCCATTCCCATCAAACCAACAATCCTGATGTTTTGAAAATCTTTGAACTCTTCAGAATTCAGGATTTCATTCAATTCGTTTTCATCTAATCCGAATTTCGTTTCTTCTTCAGCTATCGAAAATTGTAGCAGACAGTTGATTGTTTTTCGGTATCGTTTCCCTTGCCTGTCGATTTCTTTAAGCAGTTTAAAACTGTCAACGCCATGAATCAGTTTTACAAAAGGAACCATGTATTTTACCTTATTCGATTGAACATGGCCAATCATGTGCCACTGAATGTCCTTTGGCATTTGCTGCCATTTTTCGGTCATTTCCTGTACCTTGTTTTCACCGAAAATACGCTGACCGGCTTCGTAGGCTTCCATCAAATCACTAACCGGTTTGGTTTTGGAGACCGCTACCAACGTTACATCTGATGGTAATGTGGATTTTATATGCTGAAGGTTGGATTGGATTGACATGGTTTATTCTTTAAAAAACAGGATTAAAACTTTGCATGACTAATAGATCTTCTTACAAAATTAGTAAAGAATCAGGTTAAAATCAGTCTACTATTATTTTAAACTTCTAAATTCAAACATCATAACTCGTACACTACCAAACCACTTCTGAATTTAGGTTCGATATAAGTGCTTTTGGGCGGCATAATCATGTTTAAATCGGCTATGGCCTTAATTTCCTCAATATTGATAGGGTAGAGCATGAAGCCTACTTTGAATTCTCCGCTATCCACCATGTCTTTGATTGAAGTAATTGATTTTGTCCCGGGAACATAGGCAATGCGCTCATCGGTGCGCAAATCGCCCAAGCCTAAAACGGGATGTAATATTGTATCGTATAAAATTTGTGCATCTAATCGTTCCAGTACATTTTTAAAAGAAAATTGTTCTTCTTTCAATCGTAAAGCATAAAATTCGCCATCAAGATACATTCCGAACTCAAACTTATGTCTGGGTTTCCACAACTCTTGCTTTTTAGTTTTTATGATGAAGTTTTTGGCAATTTTTTTAATGAAATCATCTTTCGAATGGCCATTTAAATCACTTATCACACGATTGTATTCGTAAATCTTAACGTTCGAATCCGGAATCAGGAAACTCATGAAATAATTCAGATTCACATTTCCTGAAGCTTTGTTTTCTTTATACAATAATTCGGATGATGCAGAACGATGGTGGCCATCAGCTATGTACAACGTACCTATTTCCGAAAATTGTTTTTCCAGCCAATTGATTTCTTCTGAATCTGAAACCGACCAAAGAACATGTTTTTCTTTGTTAGTGGTTGAAAACTCATAAACAGGCCGTGATTTTTTCTTATTCGCAATCCACTCGGAAAGAGCCTGATTGTCTTTGTATGTTATTAAGACCGGCTCCGTATTAAAGCCTGTCTCGTGCAAATAATCCTTAAACAGATCCACGCGATACTGGAGTGTGTCTTCGTGTTTTCTGATAATGTTTTTTTGATAATCTTCAACAGAAGTTCCGGCTAAAATACCCGTAAATGTATGTCTGTTTGAATGAATTTCATACAGATAGAAGGCTGGACTTTCTTCCTGAATCAAAATCCCTTCATTCTTAAAATCCTGATATTTATGCTCAACCAGTTTAAACCGCTTTTCCCAACCTAACTTTTGTTGGTTTACATAAGCGGGATTAAGAATGTGCAGGAAAGAAAAGGGGTTGAACTCAAGATGGGATGCCAGTTCGGCTGCTCCGTAATCGTCATAGGAACGTGAAGTTACAAGACTGACTTTATCAGGTGTAGGGCGAACTGCTTTGAAAGGAATTATTTTGGCCATTTATTGAGGGATAAGTGATTAGAGAAAAGGGATATGTAATTGATTTTTCCCTTTTCTCTTTTCCCTTTTTACTTTTATACGAATTGTTTAGAAACTTTTTCCGCTTTTTTGCTTTCAGAGTAATCGTAGAAACCTTCACCTGATTTCACTCCTAATTTACCTGCCATTACCATATTTACCAATAAAGGACATGGAGCATATTTAGGGTTTTTGAAACCGTCATACATTACGTTTAAGATGGATAAACATACATCAAGACCGATAAAATCAGCCAATTGTAATGGACCCATCGGATGTGCCATACCTAATTTCATAACCGTGTCAATTTCCTGAACACCTGCTACACCATTGTATAATGTTTCGATAGATTCGTTGATCATCGGCATAAGGATTCTGTTAGCTACGAAACCAGGGTAATCATTTACTTCCGTTGGCGTTTTTCCTAATTTAACTGATAAATCCATGATGATTTTAGTAACTTCATCTGTAGTGTTGTAACCGCGGATGATTTCCACTAATTTCATGATAGGCACCGGATTCATAAAGTGCATTCCGATAACTCTTTCTGGATGAACTACCTGAGCTGCAATTTGCGTGATTGAAATTGAAGATGTATTGGTAGCTAAAATTACGTTATGATCACAAACTTCGCTTAATTGTTTGAAGATGTTTAATTTTAATGTAACATTTTCTGTAGCCGCCTCCACTACTAAATCACAACCAACAACTCCGTCTTTTACATCAGTATAAGTAATGATGTTTCCAATTGTTTTATGTTTGTCTTCTTCTGTAATAGAGCCTTTTGCAACCATTCTGTCAAGGTTAGCAGCAATTGTTGCCATCCCTTTTTCCAAGGCTTTTTCTGAAATATCAATCAATTTTACGGTGAAACCTGATTGCGCAAAAGTATGTGCAATTCCGTTACCCATGGTTCCTGATCCGATTACAGCTATGTTTTTCATTTTTGTATTTAAAGATTTATAAATTTAAAGATTAGTTTTTTTCCATGCAGTCAATAATCTGATAAGCAACGCGTAATGCTTCGGTTGCCTGTTCCAGTGTTACAACAGGAGTTGTGTTATTATTGATAGCATCTGCGAAAGTTTCCAGTTCGTCTAAGATGGCATTATTATGTTCAATTGACGGATTATCGTAATAGATTTGTTTTTTAACGCCTTCAGCATTCTGTAAAATCATGTCGAAATCTCCCGGAATTTCAGGAGCATCTTTCATCTTAACGACTTCACATACTTTATCAAGGTAATCCACAGAGATATAAGCATCTTTTTGGAAGAAACGCGATTTACGCATGTTTTTCATTGAAATTCGACTCGAAGTGATATTGGCCACACAACCGTTTTCGAATTCAAGACGGGCATTGGAAATGTCTGGAGAATCACTGATTACCGCTACACCACTTGCATTTACGCTTTTTACTTTTGATTGGACAACACTCAAAATCGCATCAATGTCGTGTATCATTAAATCCAGAACAACCGGAACATCTGTTCCTCTTGGATTAAATTCTGCCAATCGGTGTGTTTCGATAAACATTGGATTTTCAATTTTGTCTTTCACTGCTTTGAAAGCAGGGTTAAAGCGTTCCACATGACCAACCTGACCTTTAACGTTGTATTCTTTGGCTAAAGCGATAATTTCTTCTGCCTCTTCTACAGTAGTTGAAATCGGTTTTTCAATAAAAACGTGTTTTCCTGATTTGATGGCGACTTTGGCACATTTATAGTGGGAAAGGGTAGGTGTTACAATATCAACAACGTCTACCGCGTGGATTAATTTTGCAATGGTGTCGAATCGTTTATAGCCAAATTCGGAGGCAATTTTTTCGGCATATTCCTGATTTTCATCGTAAAAGCCTACTAATTCATATTTTTCTGATTGATTGAGTAATCGTAAATGTATTTTTCCAAGGTGACCTGCACCTAAAACGCCTACTTTAAGCATAGAAATTTATTTTTTATTTCATAACAGTTCGGCTTAAAGCCTCGAGTGAACAAAAGTATAATTTATTTGTTTAATGTTTAATGTTTTTTGGTGTAAAGTTTCGGGTTTTGACTTTTGTTTTTACGGTTTTTAAGCCTAATTTTACATAAATAAATATGCCAAAAAAGTGAGAGATTTAGCCAAACATCAAGGACTTCGAAATCAGTTGGTAAGCCTTTTGGAAAGAAAGGGAATTACCGATAAAAATGTATTGGAAGCTATCAGAAAGATTCCGAGACATTTGTTTTTGAATTCGAGTTTTGAGGATTTTGCCTATCAGGATAAACCGTTTCCAATCGCCGCGGGTCAAACGATTTCGCAACCTTATACTGTAGCCTTTCAAACCGAATTGCTACAGGTAAAAAAAGACGATAAGGTATTGGAAATCGGAACGGGTTCCGGCTATCAGACTGCGGTTTTATATACGATGGGCGCAAAGGTATATTCGATTGAAAGACAAAATGAATTGTTTAAAACAACGTCTTTATTATTGCCGAAATTAGGCATTCGTCCCAAACATCTTGCTTTTGGAGACGGATATAAAGGATTGCCAAATTTTGCTCCGTTTGACAGTATTATTGTTACTGCCGGAGCACCTTATATTCCTCAGCCTTTAATGGCACAATTAAAAATAGGAGGACGCTTGGTGATTCCTGTTGGTGAAGACGTGCAGGTAATGACTCTGCTTATAAGAAAGAACGAAACCCAATTTGAAAAACACGAATTTGGGGATTTTCGTTTTGTACCGCTTTTGGAAGATAAAAATTAAAATGTTGTAAATACTGAAAAGGCTGTCTGCAAAAACATCATCATTTGCAGACAGCCTTTTTATTTATATTCGGTTTTTTATTTTCTTTTCGGATCTAAAAAACCGTCTTTTTCCATCTGTTTTACAACTTCGATCATGATGTTATGAGTTGTTGTTTCTGCATCTGTAATGTTCGTGGATTTTGTAGTCCCGGTCCAAACCAATTTATTCTGATTTAAGGAAAAAACATTTGTTTCAATCAGATAGGAAGTATTTTCCTGATAATAGCCCGGAGAATAGAAATTTGGTGAATAATAGCCATACCAGTTGTCGAATCCATAACCATAACCGTATCCCATTCCACCATAATACATTGAGGTGTTAGTACCAGGAACATAAGTGGTCTCTTTTTCCGTGTTTACCAGTCGCATTGTTATCACTCCGTCGAAATTTTCGCTTTTAAGGATACTTAAGCGCTGTTCTTTTGTAAGGTCGACGGTTGCACCGTTTAGGAAAGCATACGAACTTTTAAATATAGGGTTGTTGTCAACAATTGCGTTTTCAATATTTCTTCTGGTTTTATCATCTTTTACCAGTGCAACTACCATTACTTTTTTAAATTGTTCTTTTGCTGCAGTCGATTCGGGATCTTTCCAGCTGTTGAGAATAGCGGTATCAGTACTGCTGCAACTCATAAGAGAGACGAGTAAAAACAAGGTTAAATATTTTTTCATGGTATACTTGTTTAAGTTTACACCAATTTAAGAAAAATATTATAAATATTTGTAAAGTGTTGAAAATTAAAGTTAGAATGACTTTTTTACACGGTCTAAATCCCGTTTTACGTCGCGGTCTTTTATAGTGTCGCGCTTGTCGTAATTTTTCTTACCTCGGCATAGCGCAATGTCCAGTTTTGCTAATCCTTTCTCGTTAGTAAAAAGACGAAGAGGGATGATGGTCAGTCCTTTGTTCTGAACACTTTTTAAAAGTCCTCTGAGCTCACGTTTGTTTAAAAGTAATTTACGTTCGCTTTTTGCTTTATGATTGTAGTGTGTTCCGTAAAGGTATTCCTCTATATGTGAGTTGATTACAAAAAGTTCAGTTCCGTGGAATTCGCAAAAACTTTCGGCAATTCCTGCCTTACCCAATCGGATGGATTTTATTTCGGTTCCGGTCAGTACAATTCCAGCCGTGTATTTTTCGAGTATTTCATAATCGAATTTGGCTCTTTTATTAAGTATGTTGACCGTTTTTAGCATAGGTTGACAAATGTAAGAACAAAATGAAGAAAGTACAATAGTTTAAGGCAATTTCAGTAATTGGTGGGTAATAGTTTCTCCAGTGATAGTTATGATATAAAGATTTCCGTAAATATTTTCGTCAATATCCTCATATATGTTTCGGTTAATCAATCTGTTGGCAATAACGGGAATGGTATTCATATGTCCGACCACTAAAACATTTTTTCCAAAACAGTCCTGTTTGAATTGTTCTGAATCGAATAGCCTTGAACTGTATTTTGTGATTTCTTTTTTGCTTTCACGGGCCGTTGGAGTAACCGTTTGGATTGTTCGAAGGTAATCGGTGCTGTAAATCATATCAAAATCTATTTCCGAAAATATCCTGCGCCAGTTTTCAGCGCGATTCAAACCGGCTTGGGTCAAACCAGGGTTGCTCAAATCAGCTCTTTTTTCAGCATGACGGATGAGATAAATTACCGTGGATTGCTGAAGCGGTTGTATTGATTTTTCCATGGAGCAAATTTTAATCGTTTCGGTTTAGTAGCGAATACACATAACTGTCAAGGTATTTTCCCTGCCAGTAACAGTCTTCTTTGAAATGGCCTTCACGGATAAATCCGTTTTTCTCTAAAAGTTTCCATGAAGCAAAATTTTCCGGATCGGTTATGGCTTCTATAGAATGCAGCTTCATTTCATTAAAACCATATTTAATGATTTCTGTGAGCGCTTCCTGCATTATACCTTTACCGTGGTAGTCTTTTGAAAGCATATAGCCCAATTCTGCTCTGTGGTTTTCGGGCTGCATCCTGAAATAACCTATGTTTCCAATCAGGTGATTATCTTCTTTCAGGCAAATGGCCCAATTGATACATTCGTTACTTTCCAAAAGTCCCTGCATGTATTCGATATGCGTAATTGCATCATCAATCGTTTTTGGAAGTTCTCTCGGAATATATTTCATGATTTCCGGATTTGACCGCAAAGCAAACATTTCGGGGGCATCTTCATTGGTAATCTGGCGTAGAATTAAGCGTTTGGTTGTTATGACGGGAAATACGGTGAAATCGAAAGTAATCATATTTTATAAGAGTTGATTTGTTTTTAGAATAACAGAAGAAAATTACTAAAAAAAATATCATTTATTCTTTCTTTTAAGAAAAATTATTAAATTAGAGAACCAAAACTAACTTGTTAATATTATGGATGACAATTTTGAAGTTATAGACAAAGAAAGAATCAGTTCATTAACCTTTCCGAATACGGATGTACTTGATGGAGATAAAGAAGCAATCAAACAGCGAAAAGAAGAATTAGACAGGGCGCTTACTTTGGGGAATTTGGAACACCATAAAATTAAGATTTATTTTGAAGATGATAAGTCAAAAAAAATGGTTGATACAACTATTTGGGGCTTGGCAGAAGAAAGGATAATCTTAAAGCAGGGGGTCGTAATCCCGATTAACAGAATTTACAAAACAGTTTAAGCTATCATGTGATAGCTTTTTTTATGAAAAATAATAATAATTACGTTGGCATAATTATAACATAACTTACAGATAAATTTAACACGCCAACCTTCTTTAAACACTTAACTTTACTCTGTTAAACTCCAAAACTACCTATACCGGATTCTTGTGTGGAAGGTTAAATGTCCATACAAATAGAATTGGTTACTAATGCAAGTATTGTATTTTTTGAATCAAAGTAGCGTACATCTTTTAACAAAAAGGGGAAGTAAATGGTAAGCCTTAGAATTGATACGTTATTCATCAATAAATTACTTAATCAAAAATCGAGCATTATGAAATCAATCATTTATTTATTAGTTAGTGTAGCCTTCGCATTTACGGGCTATTCACAGGTTAAGACAACTTCGGTGCCGGCAGAAGGAACTATGGAAACCAAAAAATTGCCGGAGATGGTAATTAAAAGAGCTGGAAACGATTTTTCGGTTTATCTTCCGGAATATGAAAATCAGGATGAAAAAATCAAAAGTCTGCAAGAAGCTTTTATAGCTTATGATTTAGGTAAAGACTATGAAGGTCACGAAAATTATTTGGTGACCATGAAAGTTAAAGACGGTTCACTTGCAGCAACTTATGACGAAAGTGGTAAATTAATGAGTGTTGTTGAAAAATACAACAACGTTAAACTTCCATCAGCCGTTATTTATAATATTTATAAAACTTATCCTGGTTGGAAAATCGTTAATGATAAGTATTTATATTCTCAAGAAGATGGAGATATAAAGAAAAAACAATATAATGTACAGCTTGCCAAGGGGAATGAAACCAAAAAAATTGTGGTAAACTCTAAAGGTGATATTCTAAAAGGTTAGATAACCGATAGTGTGATTTAAAATATATATAAAAAAAAGTGGTCTTTCTAAGACCGCTTTTTTTTATTCATTGAAATCCAAATCCTTATTATGCGTTTCCTCTATTGTCATAGTAGCATAAATGGCTAGCCCGAAAGCCATGCATCCGACTAAAGCTGCTGCCATAATTACGCCACTATTTATTTTAAGATTGTCAAAAGCAATCAGCATTACCGGAAGGAGTCCACGTACCATATTCGGAATGGTAGTCGTAGCTGTACTTCTGATATTTGTACCGAACTGCTCTGACCCGACGGTTACGAACATTGCCCAATATCCGGTTCCGAGTCCAAGCCATGCGCAGTAAAAATAATATGCGTTTTCAGATTTTGCACCGTGAAAGAGCAGCAGTGAAACTCCGATTAGTGTAAAGATCATCATATATAAAATGGCTTTCTTTCTGGAATGGAGCCAATGCGAAATAAATCCACTGGCAAAATCACCGACTGAAATTCCAACATAGGCCCACATAATAGCTTTTCCGGGCACAATGGAAGTGATCCCCATAACAGGAGCAAACTGATTGGCCATCATAGCCAAGATTCCGATACAAAACCAGGTAGGCAATCCAATGGCAATGCATTTCATGTATTTAACAAAACGATTCCAGTTGGTAAAGAAGGAAATGAAATTTCCCTTTTTTATTGAATCGGAATGTTTTATGTTCTTGTAAATTCCGGATTCCACAACGCTTACACGAAGAAACAGCAGCATCAGTCCCAAACCTCCTCCGATAAAGTAGGCGATCGTCCATTCGCCGGCCAATTCCACGGTTAATTGTGCCACAACAGCTCCTAATAATCCGAAACCGGCGACTATCGATGTTCCCATGGCTCGTAGTTGTTTGGGTAAAGATTCTGAAACCAAGGTAATTCCCGCACCTAATTCGCCAGCTAGGCCAATTCCGGCAATAAAGCGTAGTAAGGCATAGATTGTAGTCTTATTTTCAAAAGGCATTTGTGGTAAAAAACCACAAGCAATATTAGCGATGGAATAAACCAGGATTGAGCCGAAAAGCACAGAAAGTCTTCCTTTTTTATCTCCTAGAATTCCCCAGAGAATACCTCCTAACAATAATCCCGTCATCTGATAATTTAGAATCAATGTTCCGGCAGTGTCAACATCTAAATTCAGGTCTTTCAGGCTGGGTACTCTTACGATTCCGAATAAAAGCAAATCATAAATATCAACGAAATAACCCAAAGCAGCTACTATTACAGGGAATGAGAAAAGATGCTTCAGTTTTTCATCAAGGGTAAACTCTTTCATTTTGGTTTTCTGATTAGGGCTTCAAAAATAGAAAAATAAATGAGTTTACGTTTTTTATTGTTTTTAGATTAGATATTTGTCAGAATAAAGTATTGATTTTGTGGAATATTCACTAAATTAGTATTACGTTTTAGGTAATAATTTTTAAAACAAGCAAAATTATGGGATCATTTAATAAACTAATTCTAGCATTTGTACTTTTATTCAGTTTAACTGTTTTAAGTCAGACCACTAAACCTAAGAATCAGACCGATAAGAGTAAAGTGGTTACGAAAAAACTCTATACCGAAAAAGAGGTTGAAAAAATCCGGAAGAATTACCAGAAAGAGGTAAAAACTATCGGTATGTCGGCTGAAGTGCAAAAAAAGTATGCTAAGATTATCAACAATTATACTACGAAGTTAAGTTATATTAACAAAGACAGAACCAAAACAAAAGAACAGTATAGAGCAAGTGTTGACAGAATCGTCCGAGAGCAGAATTCCAAAATTCAAAAAATATTAACCCCAACTCAATATAAAAGGCATTTGATTATTTACAATCCGATTTGGGAAAGTGCCAAGTACCGTATTGAGCACTCAAAATAATTTTTTAAGGATTTTACGTATGCTTGTCTTGTTGATATAAGGCAATAATGTATCGTAACTATTTTTCTTAAGTTAAATTGAAAGCAAGATGTTTACTTTGTGGCAGTACGCAAAGTCTTGATTATTCAATTCTTTTAAATGAAAATCCCTGATAGTTTAAACTGTCAGGGATTTTTATTGATAAACGTACCGTGTGTCAATTTTACTCGTCAGTGTCTATATGGTTTCTGAAAACCAATTGTCCGTCAAAACAATCCAATAAGATGTTGCTGTCGGTTGAAACTTTACCGGATAGGATCTCTTTAGATAATTCGTTAAGAACCTCTTTCTGAATCACTCGTTTTACAGGTCTCGCCCCAAATTGTGGATCATATCCTTTTTCTGAGAGATAGGCAATTGCTTCCGGTGTGGCCTCCATCGTGATGTGTTGGTGTGCCACCATTTTGATTACATTTTTAAGCTGCAAAAGCACAATTTTCCCGATGTCCTCACTGTTTAACGGAGTAAACATTACAATTTCATCAATACGATTGATAAATTCCGGACGAACCGTTTCTTTTAACAAACCTAAAACTTCTGTTTTAGCAGCTTCTGTAGCGGCTTCAACTCCGCCTTTCAGATTTTCGAATTTTTCCTGGATGATGGCGCTTCCCATATTGGAAGTCATAATAATAATCGTGTTTTTGAAATCTGCCAGACGACCTTTATTATCTGTTAAGCGTCCTTCGTCCAACACCTGCAGTAAGATGTTGAATGTGTCCGGATGTGCTTTTTCAATTTCATCCAATAACACTACGGAATAAGGTTTGCGTCGAACGGCTTCAGTTAGCTGACCACCTTCATCATATCCTACATACCCCGGAGGTGCTCCCACCAAACGGCTTACACTGTGACGTTCCTGATATTCACTCATGTCGATGCGCGTCATCGCATTTTCATCATCGAATAAATATTCAGCCAAAGCTTTTGCTAATTCCGTTTTACCAACACCGGTGCTTCCCAAGAAAAGGAAGGATCCTATAGGTTTTTTTGGGTCTTGTAAACCAGCACGACTGCGGCGAACAGCATCACTGATTGCCTGAATTGCTTCTTCCTGACCAACAACACGGTGATGCAATTCGTCTTCCAGTTTCAGTAATTTTTCACGTTCACTCTGTAGCATTTTTGTTACTGGAACTCCAGTCCATTTGGCTACGACTTCGGCAATATCTTCGTGAGTTACTTCTTCTTTTATCAGCGATTTTTCAGATTGGTTCTCCTGCAATTGTTTTTGAAGACCATCCAGTTTTTCCTGAGCTTCCTTGATTTTTCCGTAACGGATTTCGGCAACTTTACCGTAATCTCCGTCGCGTTCGGCACGTTCGGCTTCTGCTTTGAAATCTTCAATCTGTTGTTTTACGTTCTGAATATTGTCAACAACATCTTTTTCCGATTTCCATTTGGTAAAAATTACATTGCGTTCTTCTTTCAGGTTAGCCAGATCCATGCCGAGAACCTTTACTTTATTCTCGTCATTCTCACGTTTAATGGCTTCGATTTCGATTTCCAGTTGCATGATCTTTCTGTCCAGAACATCCAGTTCTTCGGGTTTGGAGTTGATTTCCATTCGAAGTTTTGATGCTGCTTCGTCCATTAAGTCAATTGCTTTGTCCGGTAAGAAACGGTTAGTAATGTAACGTTGGGATAATTCCACCGCCGCAATTATAGCCTCGTCTTTGATACGTACTTTGTGATGTGTTTCATACTTTTCTTTGATACCACGTAAAATAGAAATAGCACTTTCCGTATCCGGTTCGTCTATCATTACTTTTTGGAAACGACGTTCCAACGCTTTGTCTTTTTCGAAGTATTTCTGATACTCGTCAAGCGTAGTGGCTCCAATGGCTCTTAATTCTCCTCGGGCCAAAGCCGGTTTTAGGATGTTAGCGGCATCCATCGCGCCTTCGCCACCGCCTGCACCCACTAAAGTGTGGATTTCGTCAATAAAAAGTACTATATCACCTTCAGCGGAAGTAACTTCTTTTACCACAGATTTTAAACGTTCCTCAAATTCACCTTTGTATTTTGCACCGGCTATCAATGCTCCCATATCTAAGGAAAAAACGATTTTGTCTTTCAGGTTTTCCGGAACGTCACCAGCTATGATTCTGTGTGCTAATCCTTCGGCAATAGCGGTTTTACCCACACCGGGTTCACCGATCAACATTGGGTTGTTTTTTGTTCTTCGGGTTAAAATCTGCAAAACGCGTCTAATTTCCTCATCACGTCCAATAACTGGGTCCAATTTCCCGGTTCGAGCTAATTCGTTGAGGTTTTTGGCGTATTTGTTTAAGGCATTGTACATTTCTTCGGCAGATGCTGAGGTTACTCGTTCTCCTTTACGGATTTCAGCAATGGCTGCTTCCAGTTCTTTTTCGGTAACTCCCTGATCTTTCAAAATTTGGGCAACTTTACTTCTCGATTTGAAAATAGCTAGAATCAAATGCTCGATGGAAACATATTCATCGTTCATTTTTTTAGCAATATTCGTAGCTTCCAAAAGAGTGTTGTTAGCTTCTCTGGATAACATTATGTCTCCGCCAGACACCTTAGGGAAACTCTGAATGGTGCTGTCCAGAATCTGTTTGAACAGATTTAGGTTTACATTCAGTTTTTTCAAAATGAAAGGAGTTACGTTTTCATCCACTTCAAGTATTCCCTTGAAAAAGTGTTCGTTTTCAAGCTGTTGTTGCCCGAAGCCCTGCGCAATTTGTTGCGCCTGTTGAATTGCTTCCTGCGATTTGATTGTAAAATTATTTAAGTTCATAGTGTTAAAAACTATTTATCGTTGTGTAATTGTTTTAGATTTGCATAGCTATGGACAATTTGTGTTCCAATGTTAAAATCAGGACAAAATGACTTGTTTTTTGCTTTTTCGGAAATAAAACCAAGACAAAATGTCGTAAAATCAGACAAAAAATGAGTTTTATCAAAAATATATTCGGTAGTGTAAGTGATGAAAGCCTTCAGTCAAAAATGGATTGGGTTTCACTTACCGATTTGGAACAACTAAATGAAATATCGGATTTGTCACATGAAAATCCGGTTGTAATCTTCAAACACAGTACGCGTTGCAGTATCAGCAGAATGGCGTTAAAACAGTTTGAAAACGAATTTGATTCGAAGGATAAAGTTACACCATATTTTTTGGATTTACTCAATCACCGGGAAGTTTCGAATGAGATTGCTTCCTTGTTCGGAGTGGTTCATCAGTCGCCGCAAATGATAGTTGTTAAAGAAGGGAAAGCGGTTCATGATGCTTCGCACAGCGAT